>DTXA01000547.1 GCA_012962735.1 Candidatus Latescibacterota bacterium | reverse complement strand
GATTTGAGGGTCATAACCGAAATCGGGGACTTCTACCGCAGTATAGGTTCGGAAGTGCCCTCCAATTATCCGTTTGTCGGGGAGGCCTTTAACGTTACCCGGGCCGGGATACATGCGGATGGGGTGATCAAGAACCCGGAGATCTACAACATCTTCGACACCGAAAAGATCCTCGGGAGGCCGCTGGGCATCGGCATAACGGACAAATCCGGGGTGGCCGGGATCGCCCTCTGGATCAACGAACATCTGGGACTTAAAGGGGACCGGAGGGTAGATAAGCGGCATCCTGGAATTGTTAAGATGTACAAGGAGATACAGGGGCACTATGCCCAGGGCCGGGTAACGGGGATGTCAGACGAGGAAATGAGGGAGCTGACGAGGCGTTACCTCCCGGAGCTGTTCGAGTCCGAGTTCGACAGGATCAAGCGGGAGGTCTCGGATATGGCCCGGAGTTTGGTCGAGGAGCTGGCAGAACACCCGGACGTGCGGTCTATGGACCCTGCCAGGATAGAGCCGATCTTGGAGAAGGTGGTGGAACAGCACCCCTCCATCCAGCTGATCTACGTGACCGACACGGAGGGGTGGAAGATCACCCGGAACATCACCCAGAAGGAGGAACAAGCAGCGTACGCAACCTTCGGCCTGAACGAGAACTTCTCGAACCGGGAGTGGTTCATAGAGCCCATGAAGACCGGAAAGCCCCACGTGATGGACTTCTACATCTCTCGGACCACAGGAGCTTTATGCATCACCTCCTCGGCCCCCATACGGGACCAGAGCGAACAGATCGTGGGCATAATCGGGATAGACTTCAAGTTCGAGCGACTTGTGAAGCTGGAGAAAGAGCACCGCCTCCCAGCCTCGGAACCCAAAGGGCTGTGAGGTGTCGCCTTCGGTTTGCTCTAAGCTGCGCCGGATCGAGGCCCTGGGTCTTATGAAACATGGAGCCTTTCAGGGAGTTGTATAGAAAAGGAGGGAATATGGCCCGCTACGCCATCGGCATAGATTTCGGGACCGAGTCCGGACGGGCTGTCCTGGTCGATGTGGTCACTGGCGAAGAGGTGACCACGTCGGTGTATACTTACAGGGATGGAGTGATAGACGATGTTCTCCCCGACGGGAAGACTTGCTTAGAGCCCGACTGGGCCCTCCAGAACCCCCGGGACTACTTAGAGACGGTGTACACCACCATCCCGGCCCTCCTCCGGGAATCCGGGGCGAGGCCGGAGGAGGTGGTGGGGATAGGCATAGACTTCACCTCCTGCACCATGATGCCCACACTGTGGGATGGAACTCCCTTGTGCTTCCTGGAGGAGTTCCGAGGGGAGCCCCACGCCTGGGCCAAGCTATGGAAGCACCATGCGGCTCAGCCCGAGGCGGACGAGCTCAATCGGATAGCGAGGGAGAGGGGGGAGGCCTTCCTTAGGCGATATGGGGGGAAGATCTCATCGGAGTGGTTCTTCCCCAAGGTCTGGCAGATATTGGACGAAGCCCCCCACATCTATGAGGCAGCCGGGAGGATGATCGAAGGAGCGGACTGGATAGTGTGGCAGCTCACCGGCCGGGAGACCAGGAACTCCTGTACCGCCGGGTACAAAGCCATCTGGGACAAACGCACCGGCTTCCCCTCTGACGATTTCTTCCGGGCCCTGGACCCGAGATTAGAGCACGTGGTGGACGAGAAGATGTCCAGGCAGATTTCACCTTTGGGGACGAAAGCAGGAGGCCTGACTAAGTATATGGCCGAACGTACAGGACTTTTTGAGGGGACGCCCGTTGCCGTGGGGAACGTGGACGCCCACGTCTCGGTCCCGGCAGCCACGGTGGTGGAGCCTTGGAAGATGGTAATGGTTATGGGAACCTCCATCTGCCATATGGTGCTGGGTACAGAGCAGAAGTTCGTGGAGGGGATGTGTGGCGTGGTGGAGGACGGGGTCCTTCCAGGGTACTTCGGGTATGAGGCAGGACAGTCCGCCGTAGGGGACATCTTCGCATGGTTCGTGGAACAGGGCGTCCCAGGGGAATACCGGGATGAGGCCAGGAGGAGGGGTATCTCCCTGCACAAGCTTTTGGAGGAGAAGGCGGCGAGGTTGAGGCCCGGCGAGAGTGGACTTCTGGCGCTGGACTGGTGGAACGGTAACCGTTCCATATTGGTGGACGCGGACCTCTCGGGGCTCCTTTTGGGGATGACCTTAGCCACGAAACCCGAGGAGGTATATCGAGCCCTCATAGAGGCCACCGCCTTCGGCACCCGGACCATCATAGACGCGTTCGAAGAAGCCGGTGTCCCGGTAGAAGAGCTCTACGCCTGTGGAGGCCTCCCCGAGCGCAACCGGCTTTTAATGCAGATATATGCGGAGGTGACCGGAAGGGAGATCAAGGTTGCGGCGTCCTTACAGGCGGGCGCCCTAGGTTCGGCCATGTTTGGGGCCGTGGCAGCTGGGAGTAGGGCCGGGGGATACGACAATATCGTGGAGGCCGCCGAACATATGGCCCACCTTAAGCCCGAGAGTTTTAAACCGGCACCAGATTACCGTAAGATATATGAGGGCTTGTATGAACAGTACCGCAGGCTCCACGACTACTTCGGCCGGGAGGAGAACGATGTAATGAAGTACCTGAAGGCCCTGCGCAGGAACATGAAAGGAGGTTGAAGGTATTACGAACTGGCCCACTGAACGGAGGGAAAAGTGGAAGAAAGAGAACGCAGAGGTGACCTGACTGCCCTTGTCCTGATCTTCCTCACTGTATGGGTTGCCCTTCTGACTTTCCTCCTAAGCCGGAACCCCCTTAGGGTGCGCATCATCAGCCCCGAGGACAGGGCTGAGGTGGGATACCGTGTCTTAGTGGACGGCACCCTCAACGACCCCTCCGCCCGGCTGTATCTCATAGTCAAGCCCAAACGGGGTTCTTCCTGGTGGGTCCAAGAGCCCATACGCTCATACAAGCGCTGGCGTGGGGTGGCATACCTAGGAGGGGAGGACTGGGGGATAGGCGAGGAGTTCACGCTCTTCGTCTTAGCCTCGCACAGGCCCCTGAACCTGCTCCCTGGAGAGATAGACGAGCTTCCGAAGGCCGAGGCGGTATCCAACAAGGTGCGGGTGCGGAGGGTGAGATAGTTTAAGGAGCCCCCAAAGAATATTTGAGCGAAGGACTTTTTGGGGCTACATAGGAGGGGATATGCGTCTCTCTTCGAGGGAAAGGATGCTTATGGCCATATCCGGAGAACGGCCGGATCACGTCCCCTGCTCGTTTATGATCTTCCGGGCTTTGAGGAATAAATGTGAAAACATATTTGAGTTCGCCGAGCGCCAGATGGAGCTTGGCATAGATGCCCGTATGGACTTCGGCATAGAACCCGCCCCCTGGTATCACACAGATCTGCACGGTCTTCCGGTGCGCTTCCATCCGGAGGTAGAGATCCGGGAGTGGCGCGAGGACCGCCCGGACGAGAGATATCCGGTTCTGTGCAAGGAGTATATCACACCTGCTGGTGTCCTGCGCACAGAGGTCCACAAGACCGAGGACTGGCCGTACGAGGACAGGGTGCCCTTTATGGAGGACCACATAGTCCCCCGGTCGATCAAGCACCTGATCGCCCGGAGGGAGGATCTGGAGCCCTTGAAGTACCTGCTGATCCCTCCTGCTGACGAGGACGTCAGGGAGTTCCGGGGACGACATCGGAAGGTCCGGGAGTTCGCGGAAAGGCACGGACTTTTGGTAGTGGGGGGATGGGGGGTGGGCCTGGACGCCCTCGCCTGGCTCTTCGGACTCCAGGGGCTCCTGTTCCTGTCCATGGACGATCCGGAGTTCCTACGGGACCTGGCCGAGCTCATAGGGGAGTGGAACGTAAAGAGGATGGAGCCATTTCTGGAAGCCGGTGTGGACCTGTTCGTGCGCAGGGGATGGTACGAGGGCGCAGACCTGTGGTCCCCGGCCCTCTTCCGACGCTTCGTGTTCCCCTACCTGAGGCGGGAGGCCGAGCTTGCCCACCAGGCCAAAGCGAAGTTCGGGTACATCCTGACTACAGGGGTGATGCCCTTGGTGGACCTCCTGATCGAGGCCGGGGTGG
>DTXA01000546.1 GCA_012962735.1 Candidatus Latescibacterota bacterium | reverse complement strand
CACTCGAACCATCCCATAGCCCAGTCGGTACGGGAGGCCTTCGGAGGGAACATAGATGAAAGCGAGGTGGAAAGCTACGAAGAGATCTCTGGGTACGGCGTAAGGGCCGAGGTCGAGGGACGTCAGGTCCTGGTCGGAAACGAGCTGAGGTTGGAAGGGTACTTCGCTGAACTACTTCCACAACAGAAGGTGGAGAGGGTAGAGGAGCTGATAGCTTTTGTGGGCGACGGGATAAACGACGCTCCTGTGCTTGTGCGTTCCGATGTGGGCATAGCCATGGGGGCTCTTGGCTCGGATGCCGCTGTGGAGGCGGCGGACATAGTCCTTATGACGGACGAACCTTCCAGGCTTCCCGAGGCCGTTCATGCTTACAAGGAAGCGACCGGCAAGGACTTAACCTCACGTATGGCACTCAGGTTGATGTGACATATTGGACATCGTTTACATCCTCAAACCCTGCTGTCGCTCCCGTTGAGGGTGGTGAGGCGAAAAGTCTTTTGTATCCGCCATCGCCATGCGTAAAGGGGTTGCGTGCGGAGAAAGCGACGGTTAAGGCAATCTTTGAAGGATTGACCGCATCGGCTTCGGTGACGGTAAGGCGCGGTCCATAGCGGGCTTTTTGATGCTTTAGAAACATGATGCAATGATGGGCATTTGCGATATGCGCTTCGTAGCAGGAGGCCCTTAGCTCGAAAGATGTGGAAAGGGCCAGAAATCTGCTCGAACGTATGCGGAGAAGTTCGCTGAAACAAGGCGGGCGTCCCGCTTTTGGAATGTGCTGAGATGAGGCATTGACAAGGACCGAAGTGGGTATTATATTTGAGTTCGTAACTCAAGGAGGTGCGCCATGATAGTGATCTTGAGCTTCCTTATGTGCCTCGTGTCAGGAACGTCCGCTGCGGAGGAAGTTAAGCTCAAGGGGAGGATATCCGGGGTGCTCTGCGCCTCAGAGGGGAGACTCTGTCCCTCTGACCCAGAACATGCGAAGAAGGCGGAGCTTCTGGGAATTTTCACCGAGGGGAAGAAGTTCTACTATCTGGCAGACGTCCCTTACAGACTCCTGGAACTGAACTTCCTTAAGAAGAAGGTGGAGGTGGAAGGCAAGGTCCTGGCCGAGTATTCTAGCCTGATCGTGAGCTCGATGAAGGTCGGAGGGAGGCTCGTTTTCAAGGACGGGTACCTCGTAGATCCTATGGGTCACAAGATCCTTCCTGGGGACGCAGTCTGGGCGGGCGGGGAGTTCTACTGTCCGAAGTGCGCCGAGGCGAAAGGGCTCGTAAAGGAGGTTGTAATTCCGGTGGAGGGAATGACGTGCCCAGGATGCGAGGCCAACGTGGAAAGAGCCGTACGCAAGCTCCGGGGGGTCATATATGTAAAGGCGGACCACAGGAAGGGGGAGGTCAGGATGAAGTTCGAAAAGGGCAGCGTGAAGCTTGAGGACATGATCGAGGCGATAAGAAGGGCGGGTTATAAAGCGAGCAGACCATAAAGATGGGGAAGAAAGTCCTCGTCGTCGAGGACGAGAGCAAGATCGTGCGCCTGGTGAGGGACTATCTGAAGGCCGCAGGCTTCCAGGTGGTCGTGGCTTACACGGGGGAGGAAGCCCTGGTGGCCTTCCGCCATGAAAGGCCGGACATCGTCGTCCTGGACCTTATGCTACCGGAGATGGATGGCTTGGACGTGGCCAGAGCCATGAGGAAAGAATCCGACGTGCCCATAAT
>DTXA01000545.1 GCA_012962735.1 Candidatus Latescibacterota bacterium | reverse complement strand
TGGCCTTCCCCCCCGAGGTCGCTACGGGGCTTTTTATAACTCCTACCGCTCCGTCCGCCCCGAAGTAGACCGAGGTTCCGTCCGGGGCCGGATTTCCGTTGACGTCTGAGACCAGGGCCGCTACCTTCAGGCTGAAGGTCCCGTCCCCGTTGGAGACGGGCGGAGGGGTGTAACCTAAGGTAAGCTGGGCAGGTGCTCCAGCCACGGTGAGGAAGAGCGGCTCGGAGACCACGTCCGTCCCCTGGACGGAGGCCACGATGTAGATGTCCTCTGGCCTACGGCTCGGTACGGCCCCAGCTATAAAGGTGGAAGTCGCTACCCCGTTCTCGTCCGTCGTCGATGTGGCCGGCTCCATCCTTGCCCCGCCCTTAGCTCCCGAGAGGGTGAACCCTACCACGGCCCCTCTGACGGGGTTCCCCCTGGCGTCGGTGACCACCGCCCTCAAGGTGGCCTTCCCCCCGTCGGCCCTCACGACTATGGGCTCGGCCTTGAGTATCACTGAAGCGGGCTCCGCCGAGGTGAGCACCACCTCCACGGAGGCGGATACCCTCCCTCCGTCCACCTCGGCGGTCGCCGTCACGGTGGCGGGGCCAGCGGTCGTGCCCGTAAGGGTCGTCTCAGCCCTTCCGTCCGGGCCGGTCACGGTCACCGCGGGGGAGATGCGGCCCGAGCTCGTGGAGAAGGAGATGGTCGCACCCTCGACAGGATCGCCCCTTCCGTCCACGAGCTCGGCAGTTACGGCGGAGGAGCCGACGAACACAGCGAACGTTTTGGGTTCTGCCCTCAGAGTGAGCCTGTAGTCCGTGAAGTCCACCCTGACCTCCCCGGACGCCCCCGCCCCCTCGACCTTCACCACGGCCTCGCCCGGTTCCTCGCTCCAGATGGAGTCCACGAAGGTCCCTCTGGTGTCCGTCCTCCCGGAGGCGTAGAGCAGACTTCCCAGGGTGGTCTCGAGCCGGACCTCCTCGCCCGAGATGGGCCTTCCGGCAGCGTCTTTGAGCACCGCCCTCAAAGCGGCCTTCGTCCTCCCGTCCGCCAAAAGGGCGGAGGGGGAGGCGGAGACCTGGACTGAGACGCCCGAGAAAGCGACCTGGCTCGTCTCTGAGACGGCGCCGTACGTGGCTACCACGTAGACCACCCCGTTCCTCCTCGCGCTCCTGAGGCTCACCTCCGCCCTGCCGTCCTTTCCGGTGGTGGCCGAGGCATCTATCACTCCCGAGGTGGCCGAGAAGTGCACTTCCTTACCGGGGAGAGGGTTGTGCCGCTCGTCCCTGAGCAACGCCACCACCTGGGTGGAGCTCAACCCATCGGCCGGAAGTTCGGCGTCTTCCACGAAGATGGATATAGAGAAGGGGGCGCACAGTATCTCTACCGTGTCCCTCGCGGCCCCGGAGCTGGCTTCGATCCGCACGGTCTCGGGAACGGTCGAGGCGATGTACTCCACCGAGGCCACCCCGTTCGAGGTCCGGGCGGAACGGGTTATCGAACCTCCGCCCGTTATTATCCTGAACCCGACCTCGGTCCCGTCAGGGACCGGGTTGAGGTCGGCGCTGAGCACGGAGGCCCTGAGGGAAGCTTTGCTCTCGCCGTCGGCCAGAAGGACCTTAGGCTCCGCCGAGAGCTTGAGGATGTGGGGATATGCCGCGGAGAACTCCACGTACGCGCTCCTTGAGAACCCACCGTACCTCGCCCTAACGGTGGCAGTGCCGGGGGTCCTGGAGCTCGTCAGCACGACGGAGGCCCTTCCCTGGGCGTCCGTGAGGGCCTCCCTCCAGAGGAGGCTGCCCAAGTTCGTCTCGAATTCGACCTTCCTGCTCGGCAGCCCCCTTCCGGAGGTCGTCTCCCTGAGCCGGGCTGTGATGTGGGATACGCTAGCTCCGTCGGCAGCTACCTCGGGAGGCTCAGCTTCGAGCTCCAATGTGACGCCCACGAGGTAGAGAGCGAGGGTGTCGGAAACGTCCCCCGCCACGACCCACACGTGGACCAGACCGTCCGTACTGTCGGCCGGGGGTACGAAGGAAGCGCTCGCCTCGCCCCTGGCGTCGGTGGTCACGGAGGGCGGCTCCAACCTCCCAGCGTCCGAGAAGAAATGGACGGTCCCTCCCTGGACCGGCCTTCCGTCCTCGTCCGTCCATCTCGCCCTCAGGGTTACTGGGGTGACCCCGTCGGCCAGGACGCTATCCTCTTTGGCATATATCGCCACTCCGAGCCTTGTGAACCTTACCTTCGCCTCCGCCCTGAGGACCGGTCCGAACCTGACCGTGACCGAAGCCTCCCCAGGCGTGGTCGGGCTTTTGAGCATCACCTGGGCAAGTCCTCCGTCGTCCGTCGCCGCCTCCGAAGGTATCGAACCCCTGGTGGTCTCGAACCTCAGGACCGCGCCCTTTATAGGGTTGTTGGTGAGGCTGTCGGAGAGCAGGGCCGAGACCTTGACGGTGCTCTTCCCGTCGGCGAACGCGACCGAAGGAACTACCCTCACCTCCAGGAGCAACGGCGTGAACCTCACCTTGACGATATCGGCGAGCTCGCCCACCTGGGCCCTCACCGTGGCCACGCCCGGTACCGTTCCGGCCTTGAGCTGCGCCCTTGCGGTCCCGTCCTCCCCCGTGACCACCTCCCCGGGCACATCCCCGAGGTCGCTTCCCAAGCTCACGGGAAGGCCTGCCACGGGCACCCCGGACGTCGTGCGTTTTATGGAGACCACGATGGGAACCGTGCTCATCCCGTCGGCCGGAACAGCCTCCCTTTCGGCTTCGAGGTTTAAAGTCACGCCTAAGAAGCGCACCGTCTCGGGCGGAGTCACGGGCTCGGGGACCATCCCACCTACCTTGGACGTGTCTATGGCCACGGTCACCTGGCCCACCACGTCCTCCTCGCTCGAAGGACCGACCAACCTACAGCTCGCCTTGCCCTCTGAGTCCGTGGAAGCCATGGACTCGGAGAGCATCCCGGCCGTAGTGGAGAAGAAGACCCTCACCCCCCGGGCCGGCATTCCGTCGGGGCCTATGACGGTCACTGTGACAAAGGCCGTGTCCATCCCCGTGGCTAAGAGCTCCTTCGGGGATACCGAGAAGGTAAAGGTATATCCTCCGAGCTGACCCTGCGCCCGGGAGGAGACCACCTTGAGCTTCAAGGTCGTCACCTGTTCTCCGAGCTTAACCCTTATCTTCGCCTCCCCGGTCCTGTCCCCGGCGCGGAACACGGCCGCGGCCACGCCGTCGGAGTCCGTCTCCGCCACGGGGGATATCGTGCCGAGGTCGGTGGAGAAAAGGACTTCCTTGCCCTCCAAAGGATTGCCTTGAAGGTCGGTGACCTTAGCCCTGACCTCCACGCTATCTCCCACGGCCACCGATGTGGAGGTGGCCGATACCTCATATATCTTGGCGAACCCCGCCTTGGGCTTCAGGGTATCCTCGAATACTCCCTTCCTCTGACAGTACACACCGAGCATCACCGAAGAGATCAGGGCCATCCATATCAACCTTCGTGTCATATCCCAGCCCTCCTCTCCTGAGAGGCCTTAGTTTCATCTACTGCCCGGAAGCTCAAAGATTATAAGTCCTGCTTGGCCGTCAGCGACATAGGCATATGAGCCCGAAACATGAACACCTGTTGCCCTCCCCGGAGTATCGAACCCTCCCACCTGTTTCGGGGAAGATGGGTCGGAGATGTCTATCACCCTGAGACCTTTAACATC
>DTXA01000544.1 GCA_012962735.1 Candidatus Latescibacterota bacterium | reverse complement strand
CTGAGGATAGTGAGCATCAAGGGGTTCAGGGTGAGGAGGGCGCTTTCGGGATCAGGTGCCGGATGGTTGAAATATGTGAGGGAAGGGATAGCCACATCTGAGGTTGATTACGGAAAGATGTGGGAGAGACGTTCTGACGGAGCCATAGTGGACACTACTTGTCCCACCGACAGGACAAAGTTCTTAATAGACCTCCTGAACTCTAACCGGTACGATATGTTCATAACGAGCGGCCACGGGAACGTGGACGAGTGGAAGCTCCACTATCCGGACCGTGGGCTCGAAGGGTTCTTCCGTTCAAAGGAAGGGCAGGTATACGGCGACCCGTATAAAGGGCCGGATGTTTACCTGAACTCCACTAACCCCAAGATTTACTTCGGCCTTGGAAATTGCTACATCGGGAAGATAGAGGACATGAACTCCATGCCCTTGGCCTGGATACATTCCGGCGGGGCATATATGTATACAGGATACATAATGCCGGAGGGACCGGACAGCTATCAGTTGGGGGGGATACCAGCCTACTTCTTCGTCCAGGATCACTACACATGGCCGGAGGCCTTCTTCGCTAACAACCAAGCCCTGCTATTCGACCTTAAGAACGACACCCCAGGCACAAATCCCCCTGATCTGAACGGAGCGGCCCTCTACGGTGACCCAGCCCTGGACGTCAGGGTGGATCCTGTGAGGGAGCCCTTGTACCGCAAGGAAATCCACATAGCAAGGGGTGAGGAGCGTGATACCGTGACGGTGAAGATCGTGATGAACGAGGAAGGGAGGCCAGGCTTTACAGGTAAGTGGGGGAACAGGCATCCTGTTGTACTCCTTCCCTTCAGGGTCGAGGACCCGAAGCTCATATACACCGACGCATACAAGGCCGTGGTCACCGACAACTTCGTGCTCATGTACATCTGGAAGAAGGGGGACCCACCACTTGAGGCCGGAGAGGAGAGGGAGGTGATCTTCACCTGCCTCAAGGTGCCGGCGGAGCTGGATGTGGCCGAAGAGGAGTTCGAGCTCCCCGGTCCTGGAGTGGCCTTAGAGGTTCACCCCAATCCGTTCTGGGATCGAGCCGTGTTGCGGTACAGGCTCCCGGCAGGGGTCTATGCCTCCTTATGCGTCTACGATATAACCGGCCGTATCGTCCGGAGGCTCTACCAAGGGCCTGGGCCCTCAGGTCGGCTAAGCTGGGACGGGAGGGACGATTTCGGAAGGAAGGTGGCATCCGGCGTCTACATCTGCCGCCTGACGGCCGGGAGGTCGTCCTGTGCCAGTAGAGTGGTCCTTCTAAGGTAGTGTGGGAAGGATTGGGAATGGGCCTTCCCCTTGGGGCTATAACTGTGATGCCGGTTTCATGTGGAGGGCTGAAGATCAGACAGTTGGAGCTTGACGACATCCCTGCTGTCCTTTCCATAGAGAAGGGGTCGTTTTCTAATCCTTGGAACG
>DTXA01000543.1 GCA_012962735.1 Candidatus Latescibacterota bacterium | reverse complement strand
TTTCTGACCTCGGATCAGGCCGGCGGAGGTCTTATCGTCGAGAGGCTCCGACAGATCGGGTATACCGAGGTCGCCAAGGGGGACCCCAGGGTCCGGGAGTTGCTTTGGGAGGTAAAAAGGAGGGAGAACGAGGGGTACGCCTATGAGGTGGCGGACGCCTCCTTCGAGATACTGGCCAGGAGAGTTATGGGGGACTGGAGGGAGCCGTTCCAGACCCTGAGCTTCAGGACGGTGGTGCGCAGGGACGAGGACGGAAGGCTGTTCTCCGAGGCGATCGTGGAGGTGGAGGTAGACGGAGAACAGGAGCACACGGTGGCCAAAGGGAACGGGCCGGTGCACGCCTTAGACAACGCCCTGAGGAAGGCCCTGTACCGGTTCTATCCGGAGCTTAAAAATGTGCACTTAGAAGACTACAAGGTGCGGGTACTTTCGGGGTCCGCCGGGACTGCGGCTAAGGTGCGGGTGTTGATAGAATCCTCGGACGGAAGGGATGCCTGGAGCACGGTAGGGGCTTCCGAGAACATCATAGAGGCCAGTTGGGAGGCGCTGGTGGACAGCTTGAGTTACAAGCTCATAAGGAGGAAGGGATGAGGTTTTCCAGGCGCTTAGAGCGACTCCCGCCATACGTGTTCGCCAGATTGAACGAGCTGAAGCTGAACCTCAGGCGGCAAGGGAGGGACATCGTAGACTTGGGGATGGGCAACCCGGACAGACCCACGCCTCCCCATATCGTCGAGAAGCTATGCCAGGTAGTGGGGAAGGACCCCAAGTCCCACAGGTACTCCCGGTCCAGGGGGCTTCCGGCCCTGCTCAGGGCCGTGGCCAGGCATTACAAACGCAAGTTCGGGGTGGATCTGGACCCAGATCGGGAGGTCATAACTGTAATCGGGTCGAAGGAGGGCATAGCTCACCTGATGCTGGCGCTTCTGGACTCGGGGGATCTCGCCCTGGTGCCCAATCCCACCTATCCCATCCATATCTACGGGGTGGTCATAGCCGGTGGGAACATCCTGAGCATACCGCTCAGGGAAGAGAGGGATTTCGTGCCGGACATAGCCGAGATCGCTCGGGAGGTTTGGCCCCCTCCCAAGGTGTTGATATTGAACTTCCCCCACAACCCCACCACGGCCACGGTAGAGCTGGATTTCTTCAGGGATGTGGTGGACTTCGCCCAGAGGGCAGGGGTAGTCGTGGTGCACGATATGGCCTATGCGGATATCACTTTCGACGGGTACCGGGCCCCGAGCCTTCTGCAGGTGGAAAAAGCGAAGGAGGTTGGGGTAGAGTTCCTCACTATGTCCAAGTCTTACAATATGGCGGGGGGGAGGATAGGTTTCTGCGTAGGGAGCTCTGAGGTGATAGACGCCCTGGCCCGGGTCAAGAGCTATCTAGACTACGGTATCTTCACCCCGATCCAGGTGGCGGCCATAGCTGCCCTGGATGGGCCTCAGGATTGTGTGCGAGAGAATTCCTTTGTATACCAAAGACGTAGGGATGTGTTAGTTGAGGGGCTGAACCGCATCGGATGGGAGGTGAAGCCGCCAAAGGCGTCCATGTTCATGTGGGCCCCTATCCCGGAGCCGTACAGGGAGAGGGGTTCGGTGGAATTCTCGAGGATGCTGTTGGAGAAGGCCGATGTGGCAGTCGCCCCTGGGGTCGGGTTCGGGGAGCACGGGGAGGGGTACGTGCGCATAGCCTTGGTGGAGAACGAACAGAGGCTCAGGCAAGCTATAAGGAACATAAAGAGGGCTCTGTTTTAGGAGGGACGATGAGAGCTATCGGCACCTTGGCCTTGATGCTCTGCCTGGCCTATCCGGCATGGGGAGAGCTTAGCCAGAGGGACTTGGAGCGGATAGGGGAGTGGATGCCTTCAAGAAGGATATGGACGCAATGATGGCTTGGTTCTTGGAGGGAATATGCTCGTTCCGAAAGGGTTTCTGGCAGGAGCTGGGGCAGGGGGAATCAAATACGAAGATAGACCGGATGTAGCCGTGATATTCTCGGAGGTGGAGGCCTCTGCGGCCGGAGTATTCACCCGAAACAAGGTACAAGCGGCTCCTGTGAGGGTCTCCCAGGAGCACATCCAGGACGGGAAGGCCAGGGCCATCGTGGGCAACAGCGGCAACGCCAACGCCTGCACGGGAAAGCAAGGGTTAAAGGACGCTCGAAGGATGGCCGAACTTGTGGCCTCGGAGTTGGGCTTAAGGCCGGAGGAGGTGCTGGTGGCCTCCACAGGGGTGATCGGGATGCCCTTGCCGATGGATCGAGTTGAGCGGGGGATAAGGGAGGCGTGCCGGAATCTTGGGCCCGACGGGTGGGAGGAGGCGGAGCAGGCGATCATGACGACGGATGCCAAGCCCAAGTTCGCCTGGATGGAGATTTCCGGGGCGAGGACCCTGGGGATGGCGAAGGGTTCGGGTATGATAGCCCCGGATCTGGCCACGATGTTGGCGTTTTTGGTCACGGATGCGGAGGTGGAGCAGGGGCTTCTGTGGGAGGCGTTACGGGCTGCGGCCCGAAGGACTTTCAACCGACTTACTGTGGACGGGGATACGAGCACGAACGATACCGTCTTCATCCTGGCCAACGGAGCTTCTGGGGTCGGCTTCGGGAAGGACGAACTTCCGAAGTTCGCCCGGGCCCTGGAAGAGGTGTGTCTCGATCTGGCAAGACAGATGGCCAGGGACGGGGAGGGGGCCACGAAGTTGATCGTGGTCAGGGTCAAAGGTGCCAGGTCCGAGGAGGAGGCCGGAAGGGTAGCGAGGGCGGTCGCGGAATCTCCCCTGGTCAAGACCGCCATGTTCGGCAAGGACCCCAACTGGGGAAGGGTGTTGGCTGCTGTGGGAAGGTCCGGAGTGGATGTTGAGGAGGAGG
>DTXA01000542.1 GCA_012962735.1 Candidatus Latescibacterota bacterium | reverse complement strand
TGGTAGCTCGTCGGGCTCATAACCCGAAGGTCGCTGGTTCAAATCCAGCCCCCGCTACCATCTTAGGCGTCTGGACCCAGACGCTTTTTTATATTGTGTGCCACTCCCGGGTCGAAAGGAAGGAGGGGAGGTGATGGGAAGGAACCTGCCCCGGGACCTGAAGGTTCTATCCGGGGCCTTCTTCTTCCTTTTCATGGGCGCAGGTGCCCAACAGCAGTTCCTCCTCCCGCACCTTCGGGAGACTACGTCCTGGGGCACGATGCGGTATTCGTTGATCCTGGCGGTGGTTTATATCTCCTTTATGTTCTGGAGGTTAGGAATAGGTTACTCCATAAGGATCTTAGGAGAATACCGCTCCATAGTTTTGGGCTCCTTGACATATACGGCCTTCGTGGTCACCGTGCTCTCTTCCCGGTGCTATCCGTTGACCTTGGCCATGGCCCTGTTGTGGGGCTGGGGCGCGGCCTCCCTCTGGATAACGGGCGGCACTAGGGTGCTCAACGTATCCAGAGGGGAGAGGTACGGGACTTCGTCGGGAGTGCTATATCTCTGTACTGGCCTGGGATTTACCCTGGGGGTGGTGGCCTTGGGAGCCACTAGGACCAGGTGGGGTGGGGATACTATGTACGGGCTGGCCTTGGGGCTGAGCCTCGTGGGAAACTTCGCCCTCCTCTTCCTCTCACGGGGAGGGGGCCTACCCCCCCATCGGCCCCTCAGGGAGGTACTGAAGCTTATGAGGACCCGTCGGGTGAAGATGGTCGGGTCCTTACAGTTCGTCTCTGCCCTCTCCTTCGGCCTCCTCCTTGGGACCGTGGCCGACTTCCTCCCTAAGGCCTACGGCTGGCGTTCCCTACTCCTTACGGCCTCCTTCCCCCTCGCCAGGGCACTCACGAGCCTGGGAGGAGGGACGCTCTCGGATAGGATGGGGAGGGGTAAGGTGCTCGCCTTAGCTTTAGGGATAAGCGGCCTGGCCCTCCTGACCTCCGCCGGATGGACCACCCCCCTCTCCTTAGGGCTCGGGATACTGATACTCGGATGCCAGAGCGGCGTGGTCCCTACGACCTCCCTGGCCTTGGCCGGAGATGTGGCCGAACCTGAGAGGAGACCGCTCGTACTGGGGGCGATGTTCTTCTGGAGGGACCTCGGGGTGGTGACGGCGATACTGGGAGGTCAGTGCCTCAGTGTGGCCTTGGGAACCATACGGGCACCCCTGATAGCTTTCGGACTCATATTTCTGGCCTGCGCCGTATGGTCCCTTAAGCTTGAGGAAGTCCGATGACGGTCGTAGAGAGGGCGTACGCGAAGGTAAACCTCGGGCTCAAGGTCCTGGGGAGGAGGTCGGACGGGTACCACGATATCCTGACGGTAATGCAGACCGTGGACCTTTACGATGAGGTTACCTTGGAGGAAGCCGAGGGCATATCGTTGACCTGTTCGGATCCGAACCTTCCTGAACACCCTGAAAATATAGCCCACCGGGCGGCAGAAAGTTTCCTGGAGGCCTTCGGGATTCTTAAGGGTGTCAGTATACATCTTAAAAAACGTATCCCAGTAGGAGCGGGGTTCGGCGGAGGAAGCAGCGATGCTGCGGCGGTTCTGAGGGGGCTGTGCAGGCTCTACGGCATAAGGCCGAAGCCCGGGGAGCTCGAGGCCTTAGCTTCTTCCTTGGGCTCGGACGTGACCTTCCTCCTGAGGCCGGGCACGGCCGTAGCCCGTGGGCGGGGCGAGGTCCTAAGATATGTACCCTGGCCCTTCGAGGTATTCTACGTCCTCGCCCATCCCGGGTTCGGCATATCCACCAGGTGGGCCTACGGAGAAGTTGATAAAATCTTCTTGACTTCCGGTGATGAGTATTTTAATTTAGTCTCTCTCCTTGAGAACGGAAATCCCCCCCAGGACCCCTGGGGGATGTTTGAGAACGACTTTTCTTCCTTGGTAGAAGGGGAGTATCCCCAAGTCCGGCGTCTCCTGAGGAGGCTGGAGGAGGAAGGGGCCCTGGTAGCCCTGCTTTCCGGCAGCGGATCAGGAGTATTTGGGATATTTACAAGCGAAGAGGCAGCCCGAAGGGTGGCGGAGAAGCTGAAGGAAGAGGCTTCCTGGGCTGTGGCCTGTAGCCCTGTAGCTGCCCGGTCGTCCAATTGGCAGGACAGCGGCCTTTGGAGCCGCCTATCGAGGTTCGAGTCCTCGCCGGGCAGCCAATCCTCAAAGGAGCGAGGATGCACGACCTGAGGTTGTTCTGCGGGAACTCCAACCCGGAATTGGCATCTAAGATAGCTGAGAAGCTCGGAGTCCCCTTGGGGGAGGCCGAAGTCGGCAGGTTCAAGGACGGGGAGATATCGGTAGCGATACATGAGAGCGTAAGGGGGACCGACGTCTTCGTGGTGCAGTCCACCCAACCTCCGGCCGAGAACGTCTTGGAGCTTCTGATAATGTTGGACGCACTCAAGAGGGCCTCCGCGGACCGCATAACCGCGGTCATACCATACTTCGGATACGCCCGACAGGACAGGAAGGCTAGGTCGAGGGAGCCGATATCCGCAAAGCTCATGGCCAACCTCATCACCACTGCGGGGGCCGACAGGGTCCTCACTATGGACCTGCACGCTCCCCAAATTCAGGGTTTCTTTGACATCCCCGTGGACCACCTCCTCTCCTCCCCTATATTCGGCCGCTACTTCTCCTCCCTCCCGTCCGAGGACCTGGTCGTGGTCTCACCCGACCTCGGAAGCGTGAAGATGGCCAGAGCTTTCGCAAAGAGGATGGGGGTTGGCCTCGTGATAGTGGACAAGAGGAGGCCCCATCCCAACTCCTCCGAGGTCGTGAACATCATAGGAGATGTGAAGGGAAAGAACGTCCTTCTAAGGGACGATATGATAGATACGGGAGGTACGCTCGTCGGGGCCGCCCAGGCCCTCAAGGAGGCCGGGGCCTTGGAGCTGTACGCCGCATGTACGCACCCTCTGTTCTCCGGTGATGCCATGAAGAAAGTTCAGGAATCTTCCCTCAAGGAGGTCGTAGTGACCGACACGATCCCGTTTTCTGAGGAGGGAAAGGTTAAGGTGATCTCGGTGGCCGAGGTCTTCGCCGAGGCGATAAGGAGGATACACCTTGGCCTTTCGGTAAGTTCGCTCTTTGAATGATAAGGGGGTGAGGGTCATGCCGGAACAGGTGCTCTACGCGGAGAGACGGGGTACGGGAAAGGAGCACGCAAGGAAGCTCCGCAGGGTGGGGAAGGTCCCGGCCGTCCTATACGGCGGGGGGGAGGACCCACTTCCCGTGGCCTTCGATAAGAAGAGCTTCGAAGCTGCCCTTCACAGGGGAGGGACGAGTTCGGTGTACAAGGTCACGGTGGACGGCAGGGAATGGCTCACCATCGTAAAGGAACTCCAGTATCATCCAGTTACGGATGAGCTTATACATGTGGACCTTCAAAGGGTGCTCATGAGCGAGACCGTGACCGTGGAGGTCCCCGTGGTCCCGGTCGGAACCCCTGTCGGGGTGAACGAGGGAGGGGTACTGGACCACATAGTGCACTCGGTGGAGGTGGAGTGCCTCCCGACCGAGATACCGGAGAGGATAGAGGTGGACGTCTCCGGCATGGGGATAGGGGATGTGATACACGGGAAGGACCTGAAGGAGATAGATCCACGCGTCCTTATAGATCCGGAACAGCCCGTCCTCACGCTCGTTCCTCCAGTGAAACCTTCCGAGGAGGAAGTAACCGAGGAAGGTGAGAGTTAAAGGCCCGTGGAAGGCAACGTCCTGGTTGTGGGCTTAGGGAATCCCGGGGAAGGGTACGAGAAGACCCGACATAACCTCGGATTTTATGTCTTAGATTCGTTGTACGATGGGGATTGGGAGAAGGAGGAGATCTACATGTACGCGGAGCAGGAGATGGGGGGAGCGGCGGTTGTACTGATTAAGCCTTTAACTTACATGAACCTATCCGGACTCGCCGTGAAGGACGCCTCCGAGAGGTGGAAAGTTCCCCCTGAACTGATCTTGGTGGTCTCGGACGATGTGGACCTTCCCCTGGGAAGGCTGAGGCTCAGGCTGAGGGGGGGACCAGGGGGACATAAAGGCTTAGCTTCGGTCGTGAGTGCTCTGGGGACCCAGGAATTTCCGAGGCTGCGCCTCGGGATAGGTAGGCCCCGTGAGGGAGACCTCGTAAGCTACGTCCTGAGCCCGTTCGAGGAGGAGGAGCTGAGGGAAGTGGAGGACATGGTAGAAAGGGCCGCCGAGGCCGTGAGGAAGTTCCTCAGGGAAGGGCCGGAGGCCGCTATGAGGTGGGCTAACACTCGACACCAAAAAAACTAAGGAGGGGAGATGGTGGAGTGGACAGGATGGGCCCCCTGGTTCGGGGTCCTGGGATTGGTGGTTGCTGGGTTAATATACCTGTACCTTAAGCGCCAACCCGAGGGCACTGAGGAGATGAGGGAGATATCCGAGGCCATAAGGGAAGGTGCCATGGCCTTCTTAGGGAAGGAATACTCCGTCATCGCAGCCTTCGTCGGGGTCGCGTTCGTGCTCCTGAGCTTAGGCATAGGGCTTAGGACCGGTGTAGCCTTCCTCTCCGGGGCGGCCTGTTCGATGCTCGCAGGATTTTTGGGGATGAGGGCCGCCACCATGGCGAACGCTCGCACGGCCGAGGCAGCCAGGACGTCCGGCCAGGCGAAGGCCTTAAGCGTGGCGTTTTCGGGCGGTTCGGTCATGGGGCTCGCGGTGGCCAGCCTGGGGCTTCTGGGCGTCGGCATCTTCTACCACTTCTTCGGCAGGCCCGAGACCGCTCAGGTTTTAAGTGGGTTCGGGATGGGAGCGAGCTCCATAGCCCTCTTCGCCAGGGTGGGGGGAGGGATATACACCAAAAGCGCGGATGTGGGCGCGGACCTTGTGGGCAAGGTGGAGGCCGGTATACCCGAGGACGACCCCAGGAACCCCGCCGTCATAGCCGACAACGTAGGGGACAACGTGGGGGACGTGGCCGGGATGGGTGCGGACCTATTTGAGTCCTACGTAAATTCGGTGATAGCCACCGTGGTCATAGGTGCCACTTCGACGGTCATCGTCGGAAACCGTGCCTCCTATATGGCCCTCCCGGTCTTAATCATCATGCTTGGACTCATAAGTTCCCTTTTGGGCGTAGCTTCCATCAAAGTATTGAGATATATGAATCCACAGACAGCCCTGCGCTATGCGACCTACGTTGCGGCGGTCCTGATGCTCGTCGGGACCTACGGTGCCGTGAGGGGGCTGGAGCTTCAAGTCGGGCTCTTCTGGGCCGTGCTCTCGGGGTGCCTCGCGGGCATAGCCATAGGGCTTTTAAGCGAGTACTACACCTCAGGCCCTCCGATAAAGCGCATAGCCAACGCCGCTGAGACCGGCCCTGCAACCAACATAATAATGGGGCTTGCGGTGGGGATGAAGAGCGTGGCACTCCCCGTCCTGGCGATAGCCGCGGCGGTCTTCGTGGCCTATAAGTTTGGAGGACTTTACGGGATAGGGATCTCCGCCGTGGGGATGTTGGCCACGATAGGGGTCACTATGTCGGTTGACGCGTACGGTCCCGTAGCGGACAACGCGGGCGGAATATCCGAGATGGCCGGCCTGGGCGAGGATGTGAGGGCCATAACCGACAACTTGGACGCTCTCGGCAACACCACGGCCGCCATAGGAAAGGGCTTTGCCATAGGCTCGGCCGCCCTCACTGCCTTGGCCCTCTTCTCGGCGTACAGCCAGACCGTGAACGCTGCCCTGAGCTCCAAGGGCCTTCCGCACATAAGCCTCAACATCTCAGACCCCAACGTCGTGACAGGTATGCTTATAGGAGGTACCATCCCTTTCCTCGTGGCGGCCTTCACCATGACAGCGGTGGGAAGGGCGGCCTTCAGGATGGTCGAAGAGGTCAGAAGGCAGTTCAGTGAGATACCCGGGCTCATGGAGGGCAGGGCTAAGCCGGACAGCAGAAGGTGCGTCGCCATAAGCACAGCGGCTGCCCTCAAGG
>DTXA01000541.1 GCA_012962735.1 Candidatus Latescibacterota bacterium | reverse complement strand
GGGGAGGTGGACGGGACCATAGAGGCGGTCCAGGCCGAGCCCCCGACGGTCGATTTTGAAGAGGGTGGGATGCGCCGGACACTCTGGAGGATAACCGAAGGGCCCCGAACCCGGAGGATATCGGGACTTTTAGCCGACCACCCCTTCTTCATAGCGGACGGGCATCACCGGTACGAGACCGCCCTGGCCTACAGGGAGGAGCGGCAGAGGGCTGGGGAAGGAGGGGATGGACACGAATACGTGTTTGTGTACCTGGTGAACTTAGAAGCCTCCGGGCTCGTGATCCTGCCCGTGCACCGCATCGTGCGCAAGGCTCCGGTGGTGGGGAGGGAGGCGCTCCAGAGGCTGGGGGAGGCCTTCGAGCTGGTGCCATCCGGGGACCTCGGCCGCCTCCGGGAGGAAGTGGAGCAGGACGGAGGGTTCGGGCTATACGAGAAGGGGAAGCTCTATCGGATGAAGCTCAGGAAACGGGCCGAGGACGCCCTAAAGGACATCCCTCCCCTCTGGCGGGAGGTTCCGGTGGCGGTGCTCCAGGCGCTGGCCTTAGAGGAGGCTTTGGGGATAACGTCGGAGATGGTCCGGTCTGGCGAATATCTGGCCTTCACTCCGGATGCTAAGGAGGCGGTGAGAGCTGTGGACCAGGGGGAGGCTCGGATGGCATTTCTGGTGCCTTCCACCCGCATAGAACATGTCCGGAGGGTGGCGGAGGCTGGGGAGGTGATGCCCCATAAGGCGACCTACTTCTATCCCAAGCTCCCAAGCGGCCTAGTGATGCGGGAAGTATGATCTTTCGTGATAGTAACCGCACAAGGGTGGTGAACCAGTAGCCCCATGAAAGTGATAAGCGGGGGACGTAGGGGTTGACAGCTGAAGCCGAGGTGTGTACCTTTAGCCGTGGAGGGCTAGACCTAATCGGCAAGGCAGCGGCCTTGAAAGCCGCCGGGCGCAAGCCCTTGGGGGTTCGAGTCCCCCGCCCTCCGCCAATACCCCTTCGCGAGGAGGCCTATCCTCGGTGCGCATCCTGAGCCGGTACGTCCTGTCCGCATTCTCCAAGTTCCTCGGCTGGGCCCTCCTTGCTTTCCTCCTCCTCTTCGTGGTCATAGACCTGGTGGAGAACGTGGACCGCTTCATAGACCGGCGGGTCCCCCCATCCGAGGTGGGCCTGTACTACCTGTATTACCTCCCCTACATCCTGGTGCTGGTGCTCCCGGTGGGGGCGCTTTTAGCCTGCCTGTTCTCTATAGGGGAGCTGTCCCGGAACGGGGAGCTGGTGGCCATGCGGGCCTCTGGGCTCAGCCTCCAGAGGGCCCTCTCTCCCCTGCTTGCCTTCGCTTTCCTAATGAGCATCTTCGTCTTAGTCTTCGGCGAGATGGCGGTACCGGCGGCCAACGACCGCAGGATGCACCTTAGAGCTTACAGGAAGCACCGCCCGTCGCCTACTCAGCAGCGGGACGTGTTCCTGCAGGAGGGCCGGGAGATGGTGGTGTTCGCCCGGAGGTACGAGATAAAGGAAGGGAGGGCATATGAGGTGTCCATCCAGCAGTACAGGGGTGAGCGTCTATACAGACGCATAGACGCAGAGCAGATGGTCTGGGAGGGGGGGAAGTGGCGGCTATACCAAGGCTGGGAGCGGACCTTCTACGAGGACGGGGAGGAAACCCATAGGTTTGACCGGATGGATGCGCCCCTCTCTTCCCTTATTCCGGAGGACTTCGCCCGGGGCCGGAAGAACCCGGAGCGGATGGGGTTCTGGGAGTTGAGGAAATACATCCGCCACCTCCGACGCACGGGCCAACCCAGCCGGAGGTGGGAGGTGGACCTTCACCTGAAGGCATCCTTCCCGTTCGCTAACCTCTTGCTCGTCTTCCTGGGGGTCCCTCTGGGGGTGATCCGGAGGGGTTCCGGCAAGGCCATCGGGTTCGGGCTGAGCCTGCTGGTGTCCTTCCTATACTACAGCACTGTGCGGGCGGGCCAGGTGTTGGGAAGGGAAGAAGTGCTTCCCCCATTAGCGGCGGCCTGGCTGGGGAATGTCCTCTTCGGGGGGGTGGGCGCCTGGCTTTTCGTCCGGATGGAATAACGAGGTTGGGTTAATGAGTTATTAAGTCATAGATAACCTTAAACTTACCTAATGGCCAGATTGTGACTCAATAACTTGCCTTTACAGGAGGGACATATGAGGCGTTCCGAGATCAACAGGTTGATGCGGGATGCCGTGAGGTTCTTCCAGGAGCAGAGGTTCCACCTTCCGCCCTTCGCCTTCTGGAGCCCCGAGGAGTGGAGAAAAAAGGGATACGAGGCGGACGAGATCAGGGACAACGGGCTCGGGTGGGACATAACCGACTTTGGTTCCGGGGACTTCGGGAAGGTCGGGCTGCTCCTCTTCACCTTGCGCAACGGGAACGTCCGGGACCCTCGTTACCGGAAGCCTTATGCCGAGAAGGCATTGATCGTGGGACCAGGCCAGGTGACGCCCTGGCACTACCACAAAAGCAAGATGGAGGACATAATAGTGAGGGGGGGCGGAAGGTTGGTTATGGAGCTGGCCCTTAAGGCCCCGGACGGTGGCCTTTCGGACGAGCCCGTGCGGGTCTCGGTGGATGGGGTTGTGAGGGAGGTGCCGGCCCGTGGCAGGGTGGTGTTGGGGCCAGGGGAGAGCATAACCGTGGAGCCGGATATGTACCACACCTTCTATGGGGAGGAGGGCGGGGGGAAGGTGTTGGTGGGTGAGGTGTCCTCGGTCAACGACGATGCGACCGACAACTTCTTCTTAGAGCCGGTAGGCCGGTTCCCGGAGATAGAGGAGGACGAGCCCCCGTTGTACCTGCTCTGTACCGAGTATCCATCGGCATCGGAGGAGGCGTTATGATACACCTGGCCTTGATCGGGTGCGGATCCATCAGTCGGGACCACCTGATGGCCCTTCGGGTTTTGGGGGACCGATTCCGGCTGATCTGGGTTGTCGACGTAGACGAGGAGGCGGCCAGGAGGGTGGCGGATGAATGGGGGTGTCGTTGGACGACGGACTACAGGAGGGTCTTGGAGGACCCCCGGGTGGATGCAGTGGACATCGCCACCCCACACCACCTTCATGCCGAGATGGCGGTGGCCTCGGCCGAGGCTGGTAAGCACATATTCTTGGAGAAGCCGATGGCCACCACTTTGGAGGATGCGGACCGGATCATAGCCGCGGCCGATCGGGCTGGGGTGGTGCTGATGGTGGGGTACGTGTTCAGGTACAGGCCAGCGTTCCGGAGGCTCCACGATATGGTGGCGGACGGCCGGTACGGAAGGCCGTTTCTGGCCCACGGGCTGATGGAGGTGTACGGCCCTCATTTTCTGGCCCCCTGGATGAAGCGGAAGGATCAGCTAGGCGGAGGTGCGTTGTTTTCGGCTGAGGGCACCTGTTGGATTTGATGATATGGAACTTCGGCGAGGTGAAGAAGGCGTTTTCCTTAGGGGAAGGCCGGATGCTGGAAATGGAGGGGGAGGACACGGCGGTGGCGGGGTTCGCCTTTGAGGGCGGCGTCTTAGGGAACATCATAGAGACCTGGGCGGTTAAGCACAATCGATATGTGGGCCTTCTGGAGATCTACTGCGAGGGGGCCATCCTGCGGGCATCCTTAGGGGGGTGGCCCCCGGAGGTCCGCACCCGATTGGTAGTCCACGCAGACCGGGACGAGGTGCTAATGGACTACCCAGGGGGATGGGAGTTCGACGGGGAGTTCCTCCATTTTGCCGAATGCATCGAGGAGGGGAAGGCACCCTTGACCGACGGAAGGGAGGCCAGGAAGTCCTTAGAGGGGATATTGATAGCGTATAGGTCCGAGGAGCTATTGGGATGAAAGGGAGAATTCCCGCCCTCTTAGCCGTAGCGGCCACACTGGGGGTCTTAGGGCTCTTCTTCAGAACATTAAGGGGGTTCAGGGCGCTCAGGCTCGTGGTCTACCTCCTGAGGGACATCCGGTATATAGCCGGCATGGCGGCTTTAATGATAAGGCTGGCGGCCATCCTGTTGAGGGAAAGATAGGGCCTGATATGTAGCCCCAAAAAGTTCTTCTCTCAGATACTTTTTGGGAATCGACGAGGAGGTCCTTATGACCGAGAGGGAACGCTACCTGAGGACGATGCGGTTCGAGGAGGTGGACCATCCACCCTTCTGGGCGGACTGGTTCGCATCGACCACCTTGGAGCGGTGGCATCGGGAGGGGCTTCCGGAGGACGTGCACATAGAGGACTATTTCGGGTTCGAGCGGATGGAGAATATCCCCGTCCACCTGGGCCCGGTGCCCCCGTTTAAGGTGGAGACCCTTGAGGAGACCGACAAGTACAGGACCTTCCGGGACGCGGACGGTTCTGTGAGGAAGCAGTTTAAGGACTATTCCGGGTTCGGTATGCCCCAGTGGCTGGAGTACCCCATCAAAACCAGGGAGGACTGGGAGCGGTTCAAGGAAAGGCTGGACCCAGATTCCCCCCGCCGGTATCCCCCCTGGAGGCGATGGGAGGAGATGAAG
>DTXA01000540.1 GCA_012962735.1 Candidatus Latescibacterota bacterium | reverse complement strand
GCATGGTGAGCTGGGTGCCCCTCTCTCCAATGGACTGGGCGGCCACGATGCCCACAGGCGCTCCCAGCTCCGGCAAATCCCTCCTGGACAGGTCCCAGCCGTAGCATTTGCGGCACAGGGCCCCGTAACCCCACTTCTCCTCTCCGCCACACAAGAGCGCTGAACGGACCAGAACCGCCTCGCCCTCTTCCTCCAGCTCCTGGGCCCTTTTTTCATCTATAACCTCCCCTGTTTTCACCTCCACTCGGCCCACCAGTCGTTGGGCAAGTCCCCTGAGGCCCCTGAAGTCTAAGGCGTCCAGCCCTGGAAAGGGATGGATGAAGAGGCCCTTTTTTTCGCCGCCGCAGTCCTCGCCAGCGATGACCAGGGGATAGGCCGCCTCCACCATGAGCCGGGTGAAGTCCCCTGCCGGGGCCACGGCCAGCTTCTTCTCGCACATGCTGCGCCGGGCCGCATGGGCGCCAAGGTAGTATTCCAGGGGGCTGATCCCCTCACGATAATTGCGGCGGACCGGTGGTCGAAGGGGACGGTAGCCTATGTCCGCGAGCTCTCCCCTCATCCCTCCCAACTGCACGATCTGATCCATGTCTCCCCGCGCGCCAGATCTGACCAGGAGGGCCACGGGATTCTC
Organism: Candidatus Latescibacterota bacterium; assembly: GCA_012962735.1. Lineage (GTDB taxonomy): Bacteria > Latescibacterota > 4484-107 > B68-G9 > B68-G9 > B68-G9. The sequence continues at coordinate 4,457 of DTXA01000540.1, read as the reverse complement.
AGCATCTCGGGATTGCCTCATCTTGTCCCTCCTATTGGCAGCGCACCCCGCACCGCTCTGCGAGGATCTCCTTGAGTCTGGCCCTGCACTCCGAGGCGGAGGAGACGTGCTTTTCAATCTCCCGCCTCTCTTCCATGGAGACATATGGGACATCAAAGATGGAGAAGCTCAACCCGGAAAGGGTCGCCTGCCTGAAGCCCCACTCCATGATTCTCTGGGCCACAGAGCAGACCTTACGGGCATCTGCAACCGCCATGAAATATTTTTGCAACAGGTCTACCAATTCCTTGCGGCTTACCGGTTCGGCCGCCAAGGTGATCTGATTCTCGAACCATTCTCTGAACTCCCCTGCCCCCTCTTGGGTGGAGGTGTAAAGCCAGATGCCCAAGACAATATCCTGGACCAGATGAAGCATGAGCCTTCCGTTTGCCGCAGAGAGCATGTTCTGAGCAGGGCTCAGCCGTTCTCTGGCCTCGGCCATGGCCTCCCTGGAGAGGGGCAGAAAGACGCCCATCTCATCCCCGTCAAAATCGGCGTTGAAAAAGCCGCACACCAGTGGGTGAAGCCCGATGGCCTTGTCTTCCACACATACGGGTCTGAAAGAGAGCATGTTGTATTTGTGCAGGCTGGGGGCGCGCGTAAGGACCACCACCGAATCCCTCAATATGCCATCGGGTTCCCCAAAGAGGGTCTTGCGGATCATCTCCCTGTAAAGGGGCTCTTCATGCCTTTGAAGGATCTCCCAGGCGCGACCCAACTTTTCTTTTTCAGTCTCCCCTTGACATTTATTGCAGATCGCTTCCAGGAGTTTGCTTTCCACCAGCCTTGCGGCCATCTCAAGGGGGAGGCCCACCTGATCCAGCTCAAGTTCGGGCCTGGGCACTATGACGCTGCGGGCCGAGACGTCAACCCTTTTGCCGAGCAGGTGCATCCTGAGTATCCCCTCCTCCCCCTTGATCCTGTCCCCCAATGAGCGTTGGTTCCGCCTTTGCGTCTGTTCATCGCCCACCATAAGCCGGTTGACCGCCCCCTGCAGCCTCGCCCTGAAATGGAAGAGTGTTTTGTCCGGCACCTTCCGACGTGATTGGAGGGCCTCCCTTAGTGCGGCGTCCGCCTGCAGAATCTCCCTGTAGAAATCGTTCAACTCGCACTTGGTGCGCACCGCACCGTGGAGGAGCCACTCGGGCCTGTAGTCCAGAGGGATAACCGGGATGCGGGTCAGTATGGCCTGTTTCAAGGGCCCCTGGAGATCATCGCCTATCAGATCCATGACCACTTGAGCCCCAGCCTTCAGAGGACTCCGTATCTCCACGGACAAGAACCTCTCCTTTTCCACCACCTCGCCAGAGACAAGCGCTGCCTTGAACTCCAAGACTCGCCGGATCGCTCTTGAGCGGATGCCCTTCTCCTTGAAAGGCCCGTGTTGGGACAGCCGGTCCGCAAACCTTTTCAAATACAGGGGGTGGATGACAGGCTCGGCAAGCTCTATGCAGGCCATGTCACGGCGCCTGTCCTGGAAGATGGAGGGGTCGGTCACAGAGCCGGCAGGGTGGTTCATCTGGCCCCTCCTTATGTGGGGGCGTTGAGGATTTGAGACGACTTTGCCCCTGGCCCACTCTTTTTCTATGGTATCCGGGTCGGCAAGGCGGATACAGACTCTGCTCAGGCCCTTAAGGCTGTTTGAATCCAGGGGGATGGGTTTGTCCTCTGAGCCGTAAAAGCTCATATCCAGGCAGAGCCCCCTCAGGTGATATGCGGCAGCCCGGAGGGACTCAGGGAAAGGCCCTTCTTCTTCTTCAAGGCGGGACTCCTGCCCGAAATAAATCCTGGCCAGGTCTTTTCTCCTCAGGGTCAGGGCGTCGGATCTCAGGGTCATGAACTCTTGAAGGAGGCGCCCGGCCAGGTGGGAGTGGAGGGCCCAGACCTCCATCTCCCCCACCCTCTGCCCCCCTGTCCATCTCCTTCCCTTGACCGGCTGGCGGGTGAAGAGGGTGTAGGCGGCGGTCTCCCTCACATTTATCTTGTCTTCCACCATGTGATCGAGCTTCATGAAGTACTGCCATCCCACCACCACCCGGTCTCTGATCCTCTCTCCGCTCATCCCGTCTATCAGCGCCACCTTTCCGCTATTGTCTATCCCCGTATGACGCAGATCTTCGAAGGCCTTACGGAGCTCTTCCTCCTTCACCCTTTCAAATGGGGCCACAATACCGTACTTTGCATACTTCTGCCCCCCGTGCTTCACCACCCAACCCCAGTGGGTCTCCAGCAACTGCCCCAGATTCATGCGGGAGACAACCCCATGGGGATTGAGGATGATGTCCACCGCCGTGCCGTCTTCCAGGTGCGGCATCTGCTCCTGGGGCAGGATCCGGGAGACCACCCCCTTGTTTCCGTGCCTGCCCATGATCTTGTCGCCCACCGAGACCTTCCTCTCCTCCAGGAGGCGGCAGATCATCCGGTATCGGATGGTCTTGGGGCTTTGTGAGAAGGGATTGACCGGTTCCTTGTGGATGCCGATCACGGTCCCATGGGCCGGTGAAGTGAGATACTCCTTCTCTACCCCATCTTCCTTGAGGCGGTACTTGGCAAAGAGTCGGTCGCCCTTGCGAACCTCATCCCCCTCCCGACAAAGGACACCTTTGAACACGGAAAAGGGCAGCATCTCCAGGTCCTTTTCCGAAGATCTCATCCTCTCATGACCGTAAACATCAAATGCAAGCTCCCTCACGTGGAGGGAGGTCAGGACGTCCTCTTTCACAAGCCGGTCGCTTATGACCACTGCGTCCTCGAAATTCAGGCCATGATACGGCATGTAGGCCACAAGGAGGTTGACACCCAGTGCAAGCTCTCCGCTGTGCATGGCCGCCCCGTCGGCCAGGACCTGCCCGCTCTCCACCCTCTCGCCCTTTTTCACCAGTACACGGTGCCAGGCGATAGTCTGTGTGAAAGTGGGCTGGATGGGCCTGAGCCGGTAGGTGTCCTGGCGGCCGTCTTCCCTTTCCACGACGATCTCTTCGTCGGTCACACTCTGGACCCGGCCGGCATTTCGGGCGTAGAGGGCGCGGCCGCTCAGCCTGGCGATCAGATCCTCCCTGCCGGTCTTGATCAATGGAGGTTCAGGGTGGAGCAGGGGGACCGCCTGCTTCATGTTCTTGGCGCCCATCATCACGCGGTTGTTGTCGTCGTGCTGAATAAAGGGGATGAGATTGGCGGCCAGGCCCAGGAACTGGGCGCGGTACTTGTCCTCAAGGGTGACCAGGGAAAGATCCACCGGCTCGATCACACCTCCCTCCTTTCTGGCCAGCACCTCCCTCCCAGGTTCGAGAAAATCCTCCTGCCCTGCCGCCACAATGGTCTCCGACTTCTCCTCCTCCGCTGAGAGCCAGTGCGTGGTCCTCTCTCCATCCCTGCTCACATAGGGGGCCAATATCCCGCCCTCCTCGATCTTTGCACCGAGGGCGAGGGTGAGGTTCAGGCCGATATCTTCCGACTCCGGCGTCTCGGTAAGGCACAGCCTGCCGTAGTGACTGTGATGCACGCCGCGACGCTCCATGGACACATGATGGCTCCTGCCCCCGCCAGGCCTCAAAAGGGTTATCTTTCGCCTGTGGGAGATCTCGGCAAGGGGGTTGGTGTCATCGTTTATCTCACAGGCCTCGCCATGGAAGAGACTTGATATCTCCCTTCCAATGAGTTCGGAGAAATTCAAGGGCAGCCCAGAGACATCATTTCCAGCCTTGAGAAAAAGTTCTATGCGTTCGCGCACGCGGCGCATCAAAGGCTCGAGTCTTTCCTGAAGCTCATCCGAGAGCAGCCATACCTTCAGATTGGACAGATCCGTAGGACAATCCGGTTCCTGGTACCCCTCCAAGGCCATCTGAAGCCACACAATCGTCGCAGCCAGGTCCTCTGGGTGAAGGCGCCGGTCCTGAGGGGCGGAGGCTCCAATTCGTTGGTAAATATTACCGAGCCTCGCGTTAAGGTGATCCCGACCCTCTGCGCCCAGATCATAGCCCTCGCCTCCATCAAAAAAGTGGGCCCTGAGCAAACTGCTCCAGTAGGCTGAGGCCACGCCTGTCTCCTCAGACCCCTCCGGCCAAGGCGCCCCGACCTTGCATACCATGGATCGGACCTCTTCAAACACCTCCATGTCCCGCAGGAACGGCCCAAGGCCGTATCGCCTAGTCCCGGCTACAATGCTCGCGCCGTACTGCCCCCCTCCCTCCGGCCTGAGAACGATCTTGAGAAAAAGCCCTTTAAGAGGCCTGACAAGGGCTGATAGGGCCCCGGCTTTCATCTCATGCTCTCCTCCCTCGCGCTCCAGATAGAGGCCGGGTCGAAATCTGAGCCTGGCCACGGGCACCCTCTCCAGGCCGTTGATAACAAAGGTCCCCCTTTCCGTAAACAGCGGGAAGTCCCCCAGAACGGCCCACCTGGAGAGCCGTTTGGATGGG
>DTXA01000539.1 GCA_012962735.1 Candidatus Latescibacterota bacterium | reverse complement strand
TTCCCTCGGGGGTGTCATTGGAGGCGACGGGTCTGAACCTATTGGCTAGTTCTGAGGCGGGCTGGTGTGGTTGACTTCCCAGGGCCTTGGCTAAGGGAAAACAGGGGAGAGCGTACTCCCCGAGGTCCGGATTCGGGGGGAGCTGCACGTGAGGGAGGACCTCCTCGGGAGGCAGACCAACCTCCCTTCCCACACGTTCGGCTATCTTCCGGACGAACGGATTCACGTTGATAAATATAGGAAATAGTGGGGGGAAACACAAGGGGTTGTCAGCGCAGTTCCCTGCCGCTCGTGGCCATACTGAGGGCGCCGTACTTCACCCCTCGGACGCTGGTGAGTCTGTCAGCTATCTCCTTTATACGCTTAGCCTTATCACGGATCACTAGAACTTCCAAGCAATTGTGTTCGTCCAGGTGGACGTGGAGGGAGGAGATCACGGCGGGATGGTAAAGATGCTGTATGTGGGTGAGGACCTGAGGAAGTTCCCTGAGGTGATGGTCGTAAACCAAGGTGACCGTACCTATGGTCTCCCTATCCTCCTCCCACTCCCTCTCTACAAGGTTCTCCCTTATAAGGTCCCGGATGGCCTCGGAACGGGAGCTGTAACCCTTCCGGGCTATAAGCTCGTCGAACTTCCCTAAGAGTTCCCCCGGGATGGAGACCCCGAAACGAACCAGACCCTTCATCGCCCAAAAAATAATGGTGGAGCTGAGCGGATTCGAACCGCTGACCTCCACACTGCCAGTGTGGCGCTCTCCCACCTGAGCTACAGCCCCACTTTCCCTAAAGAAAATAAAAATTCCCCTCGATGTCAAGAGTTTTGTTCAAACTTGCCGGCCCTTGGGCAAGTTTTTCCTTATCCTTCCAATTCGAAGTGGTAGACATGCCTCGGGAAGGCGATGGCACAGGAATTGCTTAGATAAAGCGACGGAATGCTGGACTTAGACCGCACAAGTATCCCACTTTTAGCTAAGGCCTTAGATGCATACACGCTTAGACAGCGGGCCATAGCCGATAACATAGCGAACTCCGAGACCCCAGGGTTCCGTAGGAGGGAGGTCAGGTTCGAGGAGGAACTTCGGAGGGCCTTGGAAGGGGGGATACGCGGCCGCAGGACC
>DTXA01000538.1 GCA_012962735.1 Candidatus Latescibacterota bacterium | reverse complement strand
GATGGGGGCGCGGCCGACCCGGGCGATCCGGAGGGCTACAGATCCCGCCTTCATGCGGCATGGGCGGCCAACTTCCTCAGCTATCTGGTCGTCTCCACCAGCAGAGCCCTGTTCCCCAAGCTCGGCATCGAGCTCGGCATGTCGGCGACCCTGATAGGGTCGATCCTGCTCTGCGTCTACCTCTCCCTGGTCACCGTGTTCTACGCGTTTCGAGGCCTTATTCGTTTCCCGTCGAGCCCGTTCGCCATACTGGCCGGGCCTCTCCTCCTCGTCGTGGCCCTCACGTTGCTGACCCTCAGCAGGGACGTGCCCTCGTTCGTCTCAGCGTTTCTCGTACTGGGCGTCGCCATGGGCATCAGCTACCACTCCAGCCTCTTCCACAGCCTGCTCAGGCCCGGCAGGGCGGCCCTGAGGAGCGGGGTCCATGAGACGATGCTGGGATTGGGGTCGCTGTTAGGCCCGATCTGCGGCGGGGTGGTGGTGGATCACGCCCCCCTTTTTGCCTCGGCCGTGTCAAGGGTGACCGGCGAGGCCCCTCGCATCTCCTCCCTCAAGTCCCCCTACCTCTTCTGCCTGATCCCGGTCTCCGTAGGGCTCACGGCGTTATTCCTCTACCTGGCCAAGGAGGGCAGGCAGGATAAAAACCCTCCACGGAAAACGTCAAACGGTTTGTTCGTATAAAACATGCGAGGGATAGGAGGTTGGTGGAGTTCGGGCTTAGAGTACCAAGCTTTCCGGTGGACGGGAGCAGGGGTTCGAAGTTCATCAGGCAGATCATGAGCTTCATCGGGGAGCTTGAGGCCTCCTTCGATTCGGCCTGGATCAGCGACCACCTCGTCCCCTGGGCGACCTTCCAGGACAAGAGGACGGACACCCTGGAGTGCTTCACGACCATATGCTACCTCTCGGGCATCTTCACGACCATGGACTTCGGGAGCATAGTCCTCTGCAACTCCTACAGAAACCCGGCCCTGCTGGCGAAGATGGGGGCCACTCTCCAGACCCTAACCGGGGGCAGGTTCATCCTGGGCCTGGGAGCCGGATGGAAAAGGGACGAGTACGAGGCCTACGGCTACCCCTTTCCGTCCCCGGCGGTGAGGATAGGACAGCTGGAGGAGGGCGTCCAGATCATCCGCAGGATGTGGACGGAGGACGGGGTCACGTTCAAGGGAAGGTACTTCCGCGTAGAGGGGGCCTATTGCAACCCGAAGCCCCGCCCCCCACCGCCCATGATGATCGGCGGAGGGGGGGAGAGGCTCACCCTTAGGGTGGTGGCCCGTCATGCCGACTGGTGGAACCTCCCGAACGTCAGCCTGCAGACCTATAAGCGCAAACTGAGCGTCTTAAGGGAGCACTGCGCCCAGCAGCGCAGGGACTTCGGCGCGATAAGGAAGACCTTGGCGAGCATGGTGGCCATCGCCAGAACGGAGAGCCAGGCCCGAAGGATAGCCAGCGAGAGCCCGTTCGTGGAGAGGGGGAGGGAGGGGGACTATTTCATCGGAAGCCCGGGCCAGGTACGAGAAAGGCTAAATGCCTTCGTGGATGCGGGCGTCGACTACTTCATCCTCAGGTTCCTGGACTTTCCGTCCCCAAACGGCGCAAAGCTCTTCGCCGAAGAGGTCATCCCGGATCTCCGATGAAGGGTCGACCGAGGCCTGCTGCTTGACGTTCCGTTCCTACGGAACGGCTAAGCATTTTTGCATCTGGCCTTCTTTAGATGATGTGAGAGTCGTAGTAAGCCATGACCGAAAGGAAGAGATCGTGGACGTTAGGCCGGGGACAACCGTACAACGGGTCTTGGAGAGGCTCGGGATAAGCAGGGAGGCGGTTGTCGTAAAGAGGAACGACCGGATCGTCCCTGAGGAGACCGTCCTGCACGACGGCGACAGGCTGGAGATCATCCGAGTCGTCTCAGGGGGGTAGACCGCTTAGCCCAGCGTTACCACTTCGGCTCGATCGATGCTCTGCTTGATGAGCGAGACTATGTTGATCTTCATCTCCTCGCCCTTGACGGCGCTGAGCTCGGCATGCGTGGACGGGTGG
>DTXA01000537.1 GCA_012962735.1 Candidatus Latescibacterota bacterium | reverse complement strand
GTACGTCCACAGGCTCAAAGAGGGGAGGCTTTGGGCCCTGTTCGTCGGTCCATACGAGGTGGTCGAGGAACGGGAGCAGAGGTTTTGGCCTCGTTGTGTATACGATCTGCGGGCGTATCTCAGGGGCATCGGCCGATACCTTCCTTTGGAGGCCGAGATACCCTTTCCTGCCAAGTTGAAATCCCTCGAACTTAGGTGGGTGGACGGTGCCACGCCCGAACAGTTCGAAGCGATGGTTCGGGAGATGAGGGTGAACGCGGTGACTGGGGCCACGCCGGAGGAGGATCGATTGCGGTGGCGCAGTGTCTATCGGGAGAGGGTTCCATTCCGTCTGCTGAGGATCTCCTATCCGCCCGATGGGGCCGTATTTCCCCCCAATTTTTGCGAGCCCTCCGTGGAGTGGGACGACGCGGTAGATGACCTGTGGCAGGTTACGGTTGGGGTCTCGGGGACATCGTTTAGATGGAGCTTCATCACGGAGGAGAGAAGGTGGTGGTTTCCTCAGGGGGTGTGGAAGGACATACGAGAGAGAGCCGTTGCGAGCGATGCATGGATTCAGGTCAAGGGAGTAAGGCGCATAAGCGAGTATAAAAGAGCACCTGGAGTAATTCGGGCCTCGCCTGTGGTGCATTTTCGCATTTCGGAAGACCCTGTGGACGATTTTATTGTGTATAGGTTGGTTTCTCCCCAATTTCAGGCGCAGAAGACCCCGGACACATTCATCAGGGATGTTCGCTCGTTTGATGTCAGGCCCTTTCTCCGGGCGAGGGAGCGATATTGTTTCAGCTGCCACACTTTTTCTTCTAAGACAGGGACGGAAGGTATGATGTCCATAAAGATGCGTTTTATGGCGGGGAGGGGACGTCCGGGTGGGATGGGGATATTAGACATGGTATCGGGAGAGGGTCAGAAGGTTGTGTTTCCCTTTCCCCACAGAGGTTTCACCTTTATGGCCTGGAGCTCCACTGGGGACAAATTGGCTGTCTCGGCGAACCAGTCCTTCGCCTCATCTACACCGGTCATCCACGAGACCCAGGAGCTTGAGTATACCTCGTCCGACATAGCAGTATACGATCTTTCTCGGGATAGCGTCGTTTTGTTGCCTGGGGCGAGTTTTCCGGATTATATAGAGATCTACCCTGCCTGGACTCCGGATGACAGGAGTATAGTTTTCTCCAGGGTGAGGGCTGGGGTGAGCGCCAGGGTAATGAGGTTCGATATATATGTTGTGGACTACAACGATGGGAAAGGAGGCGCTCCCCTTGCGGTGGAAGGGGCTTCCCATAACGGCAGGAGCAATTACTACGCTCGCTTTTCGCCGGATGGGAGGTGGATGTCGTTTTGTATGGCGGATCAGGGTTCGCTTGTGGAATCCTCGAGCGATATATATCTGCTTTCCGGAGACCTCAAGGGTCCTGCACACCGATTGGAGTGCAACTCCGACAACGCTATGGATTCGTGGCATAGTTGGTCCTCCAACGGTAGATGGTTGGCGTTCGCCAGCAAGAGGGACGACGGCATCTATGCGCGGGTATATCTGACGCACATAGATGAGGAGGGACGTGCCTCTCCTGCTGTGCGTCTTCCAGTCAAAGACGAGCTGTTGGAAAGCTTCAACCTTCCGGAGTTTCTGGCCCAGGCGCCTCGGTTCAAGGAAGGAGATCTGTTCGAAGTGGTCAGGGTGGAAAGGCCAGCGATAACTCTCCAGGAGGGAG
>DTXA01000536.1 GCA_012962735.1 Candidatus Latescibacterota bacterium | reverse complement strand
TTAAGAGATAAGCTGAGAGCGAGGAGGGCGAGAATAGAGACCTGGAGCGCGGACGACCTCGCGGATGTTGCCGATGCGGATAGGTTCGGCCTTTCCGGCTCACCGACGATGGTGGTCAAGGTCTACACGCCACCCGTCGGAGGCAGGAAGGGTATAGTGATCAGGGGAAGCCCTAGGGAGGCAGCAAGGAGGCTTATGGCCATCTTAGAGAGCATAGGCGTGTTGAGGTAAATGAAGGAGTACAGCGGCATAATGGTCTTCGCGGAGCAGGAGGACGGGAGGACCCACCCGATCGCATACGAGCTGCTGGGCAAAGGGCGGGAGCTGGCGGATAAGCTAGGAGCGGAGCTCTCCAGCGTTCTGCTGGGTCATCGGATGAGGAGGGAGGCCGAAGAGCTCATCTACTATGGCGCGGATAGGGTCTTCCTGTACGACCATCCCTCCCTGAGGGAGTTCGACGTGGTCCGGTACAAGCAGAACGTAGTGAGCCTGGTGAGGGAGGAGAGGCCGGAGATATTCCTCATAGGGGCAACCCTCGTTGGAAGGACGCTGGGACCAAGGGTGGCGGCTGCTCTGGGAACGGGGTTAACCGCGGACTGTGTAGAGCTGGACGTTGACGAGGGGGGGAGCCTCATCCAGATCAGACCGGCCTTTAGCGGCAACATAATGGCCAGGATAAAGACCGAGACCAGGCCCCAGATGGCCACGGTCAGGTATAGGATGATGAAGAGGCTGAAGAGGAATCCAAACAGAAGGGGAGAGGTGGTAGAGAAGAGGGTCAGGGCTGAAGGGGATACGGGGATAAGGATCCTAAAAAGGATAAAGTCCGACGGGATAGACGTAACGGAGGCAGACGTCATCGTTTCCGGCGGTAGGGGTATGAGAGATGCGGATGACTTCAGGATGCTGGAGGAGCTGGCAGATCTCTTAGGCGGGGTTGTTGGGTCGAGCAGGCCTCTGGTGGATGCCGGATGGATAAGCAAGGAGCACCAGGTCGGATTCAGCGGGAACACGGTCAAGCCAAGGGTCTACATCGCCTGTGGGATATCCGGAGCGCCGCAGCATCTGTTTGGCATGAGAGACTCGGACGTCATCATAGCGATAAACAAGGACCCTTCGGCCCCCATATTCAGGGTGTCCGACTACGGGATAATCGGGGATTTGTACGAGATCGTGCCAGCACTGGTTGAAGAGATAAGGAGGAGGGATGCCGAGAGGGGGCGTGGCTAGCTTGACGGATAGGAGTAACATCGTGGAGTCTCTGAAGAAGATCGTGGGGGATGATTGGGTTATAACTAGGAGGGGGCTGATGGAGGGTTACTTGAGAGACGAGACTGCCGGTCCGTCCTGCCCCTCTCCTGTCACCGATGCCATCCTAGTAAAGCCCGCCAGTACCGAGGAGGTTTCGGGCATCCTAAAGCTGGCCAATGAGAAGGGGATTCCGGTTTTCCCAAGAGGGGGAGGGACCGGATTATGCGGGGGGGCCATCCCCACCAAGCCTGGCATAGTGCTGTCCATGGAGAGGATGAGCAGGATCGAGGAGATAGATCGGAGGAACTTGATGGCCATCGTCGAGGCCGGAGTTACCTTAGGAGACTTCATCGAGGCCGTGGAGAAGGCCGGACTATTCTTCCCCCTCCATCCCGGAGACGAGGGGGCCCAGCTGGGAGGGCTCATAGCGACGAACGCCGGCGGGTCAAGGGCAGTGAAGCACGGGGTCATGAGAAACTATGTAAGGGGCATTGAGGTGGTACTTCCTACGGGAGAGGTGCTGAGCCTGGGAGGAAAGTTGCTGAAGAATAACACCGGATACAGCCTGATGGACCTGGTGATAGGAAGCGAGGGGACGCTGGGAGTGATAACCAGGGCTGTGATCAAGCTATATCCTAGGACAAAAATCGCCTTGACGCTGATCATACCGTTCACGAGCCGCCACGATGCCGTAAGCGTGGTTCCGAAGATCCTGCAGTCAGGGATAACGCCCCTAGCCATAGAGTACGTTGAGAGGGATCTGGTGGA
>DTXA01000535.1 GCA_012962735.1 Candidatus Latescibacterota bacterium | reverse complement strand
GAGGCAGATACGAGCTTGATATATGGTGTCCATTCTACGCACCATACACGACCTACATCTCCCTTCCGGAATGGGACGAGATCTCGCTCGGCCTCGAAAGGAGTGGCTCCCCACCACCTCGCATCGTATGCTCCCCCAACCCCGTAGGATCGGATGGAGCGGTGTTTTCGTTCCCCCTCTATGGAAGAAGGAAGGCCTCTTTCAAGCTCTTCTCTTCATCGGGAGAGCTCGTTTGGAGTAAGGAAGGGAAGTTCCAAGGGGAGAACGCTACAGTCCGGTGGGAGGGTAGGAATACGGAAGGAAGGCCCGTCGCAAGCGGGGTCTACCTCTGTGTCGTTGAGGTGGGGGACAGGAGGATGACCACGAAGGTGGGAGTGGTGAGATGACCCACAGGGAGAGGGTACTGAGAGGGCTCCGTACGGTTGGGCCCTTTACAAAGTGGTGCCCGATTTCCTCGGATATGAAGGCCTCAGGAGTCTCCCTGCCTTGGATAACCGAACATGTAATAAAGAAAGGACGAGAGGGATCTCAAACCTCCGGATGCCTCCTGGGATCGGCTCTTGAGGTTGGGTGAGTGGATCAGGAGGAGGGGCTCTATGCCCTAGGCGTAGAAGGAGGTGAGGGCGATGAAGTTATGGACGGGGTTGGCTCTGGCGACCTCGGTGCTTCTGGGATGTGGGGGAGCCTCCGGACCTATCCCCTCCGAGCCCGGCAAGGTCGTCGTGCGCAACGAGACAGGAAACAAACTCAAGGCCACGGTATATGCGGGCGAGGGGGATCCGGTCGAGATATGGATAGACCCCTACGGAACCGAAGAGATCTCGGAGACTCTGCCAGGCGGCACGAAGGTGAAGGTGGTGTTAGAGGCCGTCACGGGGGGCATACGCAGGCCTATGGATATCGAGCTGGCCATCAACGGCAACCTGATGATTCGGGTGACGAAGGTGGCCTACGAGGGGCCGATCACCTATGAGGTCACGGGAGGCTGAACAGGGGGAAACCGTATGCGACAGCTCTGGGCGCCTTGGAGGATGAAGTACATCTTGGAGGTGGACAGGCCGGACGGGTGTATCCTGTGCGATAAGCCCAAGGAGGATCGAGACGAGGAAAACCTGATCCTATACAGAGGGGAAACCTGCTTTGTGATAATGAACAAGTTTCCTTACAACAACGGGCACCTGATGGTGGCTCCGTACCGGCACACCGCAGATTTAGCAGAGCTCTCTCCGAAGGAACGGGAGGAGCTGATGGCCTTAGCGGGGATGGGGGTCACCGTGCTCCAGCAGGTTCTGTCAGCGCACGGGTTCAACATAGGTATGAACCTGGGCCGGGTGGCCGGGGCCGGCATAGACCAGCACCTGCACCTCCACATCGTGCCCAGGTGGAGCGGGGACACCAACTTTATGCCGGTTTTGGGAGAGGTGAAGGTGATCTCGGAGGCGTTAGAGGAGACTTACAGGAAGCTCAAGGCGGGCTTCGAGGCCATCGGACGGAGGTGAGAAGAGATGCTTCCCAGAGACCATCGTAGGATCATGACGGCCCGGATGTTGGTGTACCTGGCCCTGTTGTTCGTGCTCGTCCCGATCATCTATATGCTCCGCACCTGCGAGGGCGGTAAGACCGAGGGGGTCTTAGAGGCGGTGGCCAGGAGGGTTCGGAAGGGGGGGGTGCCCCTTCGGGTGGACTACCGGCGCATCCGTGTGTTGGAGACGCAGAACTACTCCGGCTATGAGGCTGGGGAGGGGATGAAGTTCGTGAGGGTGTCACTGCCCATCATCTCGGTAGGTGCGGAAGGGTACATCATCACCACAGACCGTTTCCGGCTTATAGACGACCAGGACCGGGCATATCCCCCTGAGGAGTTCTCCCCTCTCATCCTTCAGAAGGGGAAGGAGTTTCTCTTGGAGGCGGGGGATAGCTTAGCTTGTGTGTTGGTATTCCGCATACCACAAGGGGCAAAAGGACGAAGGCTTTACTATCCTCCGGGGAGGTGATATATAGCCCCAAAAAGGAGAGATATTATGGAGCTATGGGAGAGACTCTGGGAGAAGATAGAGCCGATGTGGGCGGTGGACTTTCACTCCCACATCCCCATAGGCCGGGAGTCTGCAGGGAGCATAGCTCGGCTTTTGTGTTACCACTACTCCGAGACGGATGCGATGAACGCCGGGATGTCCTACGAAGACTACATCTCCTGGCCCACTGAGGAGGAACGGGCGAGGCTTTTGGTGCGGTACTTGCCAAAGACCATAGGTACCACCACGTACGCCGGGCTCCACGAGGTGGCCCGGGGGCTGTTCGGCTTCGAGGGACGCATCTCATCCGAGACCTGGGGGGAATTATGCGAACTTGCGGACGGACTTATGTCCCGACCGGGGTGGGAGGAGGAGGTATTGAGGAAGAACCGCACAGTCTGGGTCTTCGGCACGAACGACCCGTTTGAGCCCCTTGAGGGGGCGAAGCCATGGTACCAGGTGTGTCTGAGGTTGGACAGGTTCCTGCTTCCGGACGAGCATCCCCTGCCCTCGACAATAGCCGCCTTGGAGGAGACCTCTGGACGTGAGATGCGGACGCTTTCGGACTTTTTGGAAGGGCTGGAGGGCAGGTTCCGATCTTTCAAGGAATACGGGGCGGTGAGCGCGGCCGTCAGCCTCCCGCCGGACTTCTCCTTAGAGCGGGGTTCGGCTTCCCCGGATGCCGTCTTCGGGAAGTTGCGGGAGGGGCTCTGGGTCTCCTCGGAGGAGATGAGAGCGCTCAAGGCCAAGCTTTTCTATTCTGTCCTGGAGCTATGCAGGAAGTACGGGATGGTCTTCCAACTGATGTTAGGGGTGGTGCGGAAGGTCAGGAGGGGCGTGGAGCACAGGGGGGACGGCCTGGGGCAGGACCCGAATATGTTCCGAACCTTCTGGGAGCCCCTGAACCTCTATTCCGATGTGGTCTTCGACTTCACGGTGCTTTCGCTTGCCGACCAACATCAGCTTTGCGTTCTGGTCAAGAACTTCCCCAACGCCGTGTGTTCCGGCCTTTGGTGGTACTGCAACACTCCATCTATAATCGAACAGGTCGTGCGGATGAGGCTGGAGATCTTGGGAGTTTATCCCCAGAACGGCCAGAACACGGACGCGTATATGCTGGAGCAGGGGTACTATAAGATGCGACAGTACAAAAGGGCGCTTTGTCGGGCCTTGGCATCTATGGTGGAGGACAGGTTTTTCTCCGAGGAGGAGGCGGTGGAGGTAGCCCGGAT
>DTXA01000534.1 GCA_012962735.1 Candidatus Latescibacterota bacterium | reverse complement strand
TCCATAGGCTTGCTTATGAACGCCTGAAGGTTACATTCAAAGCCTTGGTCCTTTTTGCTTACTCATCCTATGGAGATTTTTGCAATGAGTTCTCGACCTCCTCTATAGCGAAAGGCCGCTACATGAAAGATATGATCGCTTTAGGAGAAGCATAAAGGAGCAAGTTTCAAATAGAAATAGAGAAGGACCCTTTTTATCATATAAAAGTTCGCTATAAGTTTATAGCATATAGGGAGTTTAACGAACTTTTAGAGATTTCAAGACAATTCTTTGAGTTAAAAACTATTGGGCGAGGGTGCATAAACGAAATTTTTTAATTAGAGAGGAGGTCATATTTATATGGAATTCTACGAGGTCATAAGGAAACGCTCGAGTATCCGGAAGTACCAGGAAAAACCTGTCGAGGAAGAGAAACTCCAGAGGATACTGGAGGCGGCGAGGCTTGCGCCTTCGGCAGCCAACCGCCAGCCCTGGCACTTTATCGTGGTTAAGGACCCCAAAGTCAAGGAGGAGCTGAAGGCTGCCTACAGGAGGGAGTGGTTCTACACCGCTCCGGTTATCATCTGTGCCTGCGGGGACCCCTCGGCAGCCTGGGTAAGGGCGGACAGTGTGAGCTATTTGGATGTGGATGTAGCCATCGCTATGGAGCACCTGATCCTAGCTGCGGCAGCCGAGGGCTTAGGGACCTGCTGGATAGGGGCCTTCGACGAGCAGGCTGCCAAGAGGGCCTTATGCGTTCCGGACCACATCAAAGTGGTCGCCATGACCCCCCTCGGGTATCCGGCCGAGGGGAAGAGGGAAAGGCGGAGGAGGTTTCTCGAGGAGATCGTGCACTACGATAGGTGGTAGGGTGGGCCCCCGACGGAGTTTAGGACACCTCGTCCGAGGTCGGGAGGGAATTTGGGGTTTCTGATAGTTTTACTGATGATAGGAGGGAGCTGGGGCATAGAGGACCGGATCGTCGTTGTATCTCCGCACTGGGAGGGGATCCAGCGGGAGTTCGAGCGAGGGTTCCGGGAATATACCTTAAGGCGCTTCGGAAAAGAGGTCGGGATAGAGTGGCTGGATGTAGGTGGCACCTCCGAGGTGCTCCGCTTTCTTAAGTCCGAGTTCTCCAAACGGCTCGAAGGTGTAGGTATCGACGTAATGTTCGGGGGTGGAATAGATCCCTATATGGAACTCTCCCGCCTGGACCTGCTTCAGCCCTATCGCCTTCCCGATTCCCTACTCTCCAGGATAGCCCCCGAGATAGGCGGTATCCCGGTTTACGACCCACAGTACCGCTGGTACGGGGCAACTTTAGCCGGGTTCGGGATAATCTACAACAGGGCGGTCTTAGACATCATAGGCCTCCCGGAGCCTATAACCTGGGAGGATCTGGGCAACCCCGGGCTCCTTTCGTGGGTGGGCTCTGCCGACCCCAGAAGCAGTGGAAGTGTGCATATGGCCTACGAGATCATACTCCAGGCGTACGGGTGGGAGCGGGGTTGGGAGGTGATAACGAGGATAGGCGGGAACGTGCGGGCCTTCACCAGAGGGGCCAACGAGTCGGTCAAGGACGTGACAGCAGGGGAGGTGGCGTACGGCCTGGCCATAGACTTCTACGCCTGGGCCCAGGTGAACCGAATAGGGCCGGACAAGATCGGATACGTGATGCCCGAGGGCCTTACAGTGGTCAACCCAGACGCCATAGCGATCCTCAAGGGAGCGCCGCATCCCGAGGCTGCTGGGAAGTTTTTGGAATTCGTGCTTTCCGAGGAAGGCCAGAGGCTCTGGATGTGCCGAAAGGGCGTACCTAGAGGGCCCAGGGAGTATCAGCTCAACCGCTTCAGCGTGCTCCCAGACCTGTACGAAAAGCTCAGGGGGCTCACGGCGGTCTCTGCAAACCCTTTCCTGCGTAGAGGTTCCCTCAGATACGACGCGGATAAGGGAAGCCGGAGGTGGAGGGTCCTAAACGACCTGGTGGGGGCCCTGATCGTGGACGTGCACGACGACCTGGTCAGGGCCTGGAGGGCTGTGGTCCGGAGGGGGCTTGTGGAGGAGGAGCTGAGGCTTCTGTGCCGTCCCCCGATCTCGGAGGAAGAGGCCCTGCGGATGGCGGACAGGTGGGACGACCAGGAGTTCCGCAACGAGCAGATGGCTAAGTGGCGGGCGTTCGCCAGGGAGAAGTACGAGAGGCTCGGGGGGAAGCCTCGGCCTGACCGGTGGGGCAGGGTGGCGACTGCCCTGGCACTGGGGATGTGGGCTGCCTTCGCCCTGCCGTACTTGGGGTGGGCCCTCAGGCGGAGGAGCTTGCGGGGATGAAGGCCTCGGCAGTGGGTATATGCCTCGTGCTCTCGGTTTCCTGCGCCAGGATGGCCCCGCCCCCGGGGGGGCCGGAGGACAGGATCCCTCCGGAGGTGGTGGGGACCTCGCCTGGGGACGGGGAGACCGATGTGGCTCCGGACAGGACCGTAGAGGTCACCTTCAGTGAGTATATGGACGAACGCTCGGTCGAGCGGGCATTCTTCCTATCCCCAAGGCTGGGGAAGCCCCTGAAGTTCAGGTGGAGGGGCAGGAGGTTGGAGGTCGAAGTGCCGGGTGGACTCTCCCCGGACAGGACGTACGTGGTGACAGTCGGGGCAGCGGCCCGGGACCTGCACGGCAACCAGATAGGGGATTCGTACACCTTCGCCTTCTCCACCGGCGAAAGGATATATGTGGGAGGCATAAGGGGGAGGGTTTGGCTTGAGGAGGCGTTCCGGGCGCCCGTACACGTCAGGGCCTACAGGGCCGAAGGGGAGCCCGAGCCTGTGGAGGAGGGGGAGTTCTACGAGACCCAGGTAGACTCCTTGGATGAGTTCGTGTTCTCATATGTGGCCCCTGGCAGGTACCGGGTCTTCGCCTTCGAGGATCGCAACCGAGATGGGGGATACTCCCCGGAAGGGGAACCCCTGGCCGTCCCTCCAGGGGACGTGGAGGTGGGGGAGGGGGAGGTTCGCCTGCCCATCCTACGGCCCGTCCTCAGGGACATGTCCGCACCGGAAGTGGTCAGAGTTTGGGCACCGGACGAGAGGACTTTGGTCGTCCGCTTCGACGAGGAGGTGGTTTTAGATTCCCTCCGGGCCCACGTGGAGGGGCTGGAGCTGACGGAGCCCTACGGCCTGCCTGGAGAGAAAGGTCGGGTCTACTGGGGCACGGGCCCACAGTGGGACAATCTGTATACCTTGCGCCTGTGGGGAGTACAGGACCGGTGGGGCAACATCTGGGATTCTTCCAGAGAGTTTCCCTTCCGGGGGAGCGCCCTTCCGGATACCCTTCCCCCCAGACTTGTGGAGACTTTCCCGGACACCCTCAGGCCCGGAAGGACCCCCTTAGCCCTCGTCTTCGACGGAGCCATGGCCGAGGCCCCTCCCCTGATGTGGGAGCTCGCACCAGAGGTCCCCGGGACTTGGGAGTGGGAGGCTCCGAACAGGCTCAGCTTCCTCCCGGACCGACCCTGGCGTGGTGGGATGCACGAGCTGACGATATCCCCTGGGGCCCTCGAGGACCTCTCGGGCAACCCCCTCAGGGACACCCTTCGGGTCCGCCTCTACGTGCTCCCCCGGGACTCCTTGGGGGTTATAGCGGGGAGCGTGTACGGGCCCCCAGGGCCCATCGTGGTGGAGGCACAGGGGGCGAGAAGGTCGAGGACGTACGGGGTTCAAGTCCCAGGTCCGGGGCCGTACGAACTCCCGGTCCCAGGCGGGAGATACAGGATCTTTGCCTTCTGGGACAAGGACGGGGACTGCAGGTGGAATCCGGGCAGGCCCAAACCCTTCCTGCCGGCCGAGCGGTTTGGGGTGTATCCGGATACCGTGGGCGTGCGGGCCAGGTGGCGCACCGAGGGGATAGATATACATATGTAGATGACATCGAAGGGGAGAGAGATGGAAGAGAGCCCGTACGAGTTCCTGAAGTGGTTGATCGAGACCCCGAGCCCTTCGGGGTTCGAGGGACCGGTGCAGCGGATATGGAAGGAGTACACCTTAAGGTTCGCGGACAAGGTCTGGACAGACCTTCACGGAAACGCCATAGCCTCCAAAAACGAGGATGGAAACCCTCGGGTGCTCTTCGCAGGCCACTGCGACGAGCTGGGGTTCATGATCACGTACATCAACGACGAAGGGTATCTCTACTTTAAGACCATCGGGGGCTTCGACCTGAACATCGTCCCCGGAAGGCGGGTGCAGGTCCACACCAAGGACGGCCCAGTGTTCGGGGTCATAGGGAGGAAGGCCGTGCACCTTATGGACGAGGAGGAGCGTAAGAAGCCCGTCGAGCTCCACACCCTCTGGATAGACATAGGGGCCAAGGACAAGGAGGAGGCCCAAAAGCTGGTCTCCATCGGCGACCCGGTTACGTACACCGTGGGGTTGGAACGCCTCCAAGGGGACTTGGCCGTGGGGAGGGGGTTCGACGACAAGGCCGGGGCCTTCGCCGTGGCCGAGGCACTGAGGCTTCTTTCGGACGACCCTCCACAGGCCGCTGTGTTTGCAGTATCCACCGTACAGGAGGAGGTGGGCCGCAGGGGAGCGGCCACGAGCACCTTCGGCTTGGAGCCCAAGGTGGGGATAGCGGTGGACGTCATCCATGCCGCGGATCACCCCGAGGTGGACAAGCGCAAGGCAGGGGAGGTGAAGCTGGGCAGAGGTCCAGTGATCTCAAGGGGCGCGGACATAAACCCAGTGGTGGCCAGGATGCTCGTGGAGACGGCCGAAGCCGAGGGGATACCTTATCAAGTGGAGGGAAGCCCCAGGGACTCCGGCACGGACGCGCACGCCATCCAGGTGACCAGAGCGGGCGTGGCCTCTGGGGTGGTGAGCATCCCTCTGCGTTACATGCACACCCCGGTGGAGATGCTATCCCTGACGGATCTGGAGAACGTGGCCAAGCTCTTGGCCGCCTTCGCGCGGAGGGTCACCGAGGAGATGGACTTCGTGCCTTGGTGATGGGGATATATATAGCTGGCATAGCTGGAGGCACGGGTTCGGGGAAGACGACCTTGGCCCATGCCCTTCTGGATGCCTTAGGGCCAGAAAGGGCGGTCCTACTAGCCCAGGATTCGTATTATAGGGACCGGGCCTATCTGCCCCGGACTGCTAGGGAGGAGGTAAACTACGACCATCCGGACGCCTTCGATCTCGCCCTCCTTATCGCCCACCTGAAAGCCCTGAAGAGGGGAGAACCCATCCTCAGAATAGTATACGACTACCGCACCCATGCCCGTGCCCCTTCCCTGGGCCGGGTGGAGCCGAAGGAGGTGGTGCTCCTCGAGGGCATACTGGTCCTGGCCATCCCGGAGGTCCGGGAGACTCTGGACTTGAAGGTCTTCGTGGACGCTCCCCCGGATATCCGCTTCATACGGAGGCTCCAGAGGGACATAAGGGAACGGGGCCGCACGGTAGACTCGGTGATCCGGCAGTACTTGGCCACGGTCAGACCTATGCACGAGCAGTTCGTGGAACCCTCCAAGCAATACGCAGACCTGGTGGTATCCGGCATGGAGCCTGCGGAGGAGGCCGTGCGGAAGGTGCTCGCCCGCATCCCGTTGGGGGTAAGAACCGATCTTTCTTCTGCATCACATGGACCGAGCGAGGATTTTGGAGTATATAAACAATAGGAGGAGGATATGTGGACTGCTATGCCTGGGAAGAACTTAGGGAGGGTCCCTCTCTTCGATCCCCAGAAGGGACAGACCGTGATTCCGCCGCTTTCGGAAGGGAGGGGATGGTGGGCCGGAGCCTGTAGCGCCTTCTATGATGAGGAATCCGGAAAATTCTACCTGTACTATCGCCTCAGAAAGCCGAGGGGGAGGGGAGCTGAGTGCCGGATAGCCGAAAGTACAGACGGAGTGAGCTTCCGGGACATCTGGAGGGCCACCAAGGAGGAGCTTGACACTCCCTCCATAGAGCGGGCCTCGCTTTTCAGATCCCTGGACGGGGTGTGGCGGCTGTACATCAGCTTCGTGGACCCATCTGACAACAAATGGAGGGTGGACCTCTTGGAGGCCGACAGCCCGGAAAGGTTTTCTCCAGCTGATAGGCAGAAGGTCTTCACCGCTTCGGACGTAGGGGTCGAAGGGGTGAAGGACCCATGGGTGGTCCGCATAGGGGGGCTATACTATATGCTCCTGAGCTACGCACCTTCCCCCCAGGCTGCATCCCCGGAGGAGCGGGCCCGCATGCACGCCAGTGCCGATGTATACGCCACCGGGGTAACCAAATCCCACTCCGGCCTGGCGGCCAGCTCCGACGGGGTGAACTTCCGGTGGCTGGGGGACGTGCTCTCCCCCTCCGAGGATGGATGGGATGCCTACGCAGCGCGCCTGTGCTGTCTGGTCTGGGCTCCGCCGGTCTTTGTAGCCTTCTACGACGGGTCCAGGACTGTGGAGGAGAACTACGAGGAGCGCACGGGCCTGGCCCTCACATGGGACCTGAGGCATTTTGAGCGGGTGAGCACAGAAGGCCCGGTCCTTACCTCGCCTCACGCCTCGGGTTCCCTGAGGTATATGGATATATTGGCTTTTGAAGATCGGATATACTATTACTACGAGTTCGCCCGGCCGGGCGGCTCTCACGAGCTGCGGGTGAGCGTGGTGCCACGGTAAAGGGGGATAGATGGAGTACCTGACTTTGATGGGGATCGGGCTTGCGGCCGGGACTGCTAGCGGGCTGTTGGGCATAGGAGGCGGGGTGGTCCTCGTCCCTGCTCTGACCCTGTTAGTGGGCCTGGACGTGCATAAGGCGGTAGGGATATCTTTAGCGACCATCATCCCTACAGCGATCTCGGGGACGGTCAAGCACTACTCCGCCGGTAACGTGGATCTGAAGATCGCCCTTTTCATCATTGCAGGGGCGGTAACCGGGGGATACTTAGGAGCCACGCTCTCCCAGCACCTGCCCGCCCACGTGCTGCGCAGGGTGTTCGGGGGGTTCCTGATCGTAGCGGCGATAAGGATGTTGGTGAAGTAGGGGTACGATGCTCGATGCAGAAAAACTAAGGGAGCTACGATCTATCCTTAAGACCATTCCGAATGAATTCGAAGGGAGAGAGTATACAGTAGAGCTATTCACCGAGGAACTCACCTCCCGCTGTCCCTTCAGGGGCCTTCCAGATTTCTACAGGCTTCGCCTGATCTACGTGCCGGACAGAGATCTGGTGGAGTTGAAGAGCCTGAAGTTCTACCTCCAGGGCTTCAGGGACATCGGCATAACTCACGAGAGCCTTTTGAACGTGATCTTCGAGGACCTCCTGGACCTCCTGAAGCCGAGGTACCTAAGGGCGGAGTTGTACGTCAATGTAAGGGGTGGGATAAGGACCACGGTCCACAGGGAACACGGAGAGCCCTGTGGGATGGCGTGTAGTGTCAGGGAAGAGGCCATCCCGGAGGGCTGATGATCCCGGCCGTCTGGATTTACTGGGCAGCGAGCCTAACGCTGGTCACCTTGGCCAGCGCCTATGTGGTCAGAAAGTTCGGGGAATACGGCTTTGCTGCCCTGACCTCCTTCTATACTATATACTTAGGGGCCTCCCAGATATTGGCGGCGAGGATAGTGAAGTTCGACCTGGGCTTCCACAGCTTCTTCGCCCCGGCCGCTGTCTTCATCTACCCGTTCGTGGCCCAGGCCATAGATATGATCAACGAGGTATACGGGAGGAGGAGGGCACACTTAGCAATAGCCATAGCCTTCGCCACCCAGGTGCTGTTGGTGGCATTCATTCTCATGGTTAACCGCCTGCCCCCCGCGCCCTTCTTCAAGTTCGAAGAGGCCTGGCAGAGCATCTTCGGCCTCGGGATACGCATCACGGCTGCCTCCTGGGCCTCTTTTCTGATATGCCAAAACTTGGACGCCTACTTGTTCGCATGGCTGAAGAGGAGATACGAGAGGAGCGTGTGGCTTAGGAGCATCACGAGCGACGTGTTAGACCTCACCTTAGACAGCGCAATATTCGTAACATTGGCTTTCTACGGCGTTATGCCGATAGTTCCCCTCATAGTGGGCCAGATCGTTACCAAGAACGTCATAGGGTTCCTGGACACTCCGTGGTTCCTGTGGTATAGGAGGCTTATCGGTGAGTAGAAGGAGCGTATAACAGCAGGCCCTTATTTGGAGGAATCCCTTGACCTGGCCGGGCAAAGGAATTATTTTTTCCTCAGAGGGACCTAAGAAAGCATCTGGACGAAGGACTCTTGAAGCATTGAGACCTGAAAGGAGTGTATGCATATGCCTGAACCGACTCGGATATTGATCGTGGACGACGACAGGGGGAACGCCCTGTTGGCCAAGGAAGCCATCGCCAGCTATTTCGGGAACTGTTCCGTAGATATAGCTGGCGACGGCAAAGAATGTATGCGGTTGCTGGGGCAGAAGGCCTACGATGTCATATTGCTGGATCAAAGCCTTCCAGATGTCGAAGGCCTTTTGTTGTTTAACAATTACAAGAAGGCGGGATTCGATATCCCGACAGTTATGGTCACGGGTACCGGAAACGAGGAGGTAGCTGTGGAGGCGATGAAGGCGGGGGTTTACGATTATGTGGTGAAGACGGCGGATCTGGGATATTTGAAGGAAATTGATTTTTCCATGTAAAAATGCATCCACTGCAATTTCATTGGCGGCATTAAGAATACAAGG
>DTXA01000533.1 GCA_012962735.1 Candidatus Latescibacterota bacterium | reverse complement strand
TGAAATACCCCGATTACTGGGGGTTTCCCAAAGGACACGTGGAGCCGGGGGAGACAAATGCTGTGGCCGCCCGACGGGAGATCCTGGAAGAAACGGGGATCCGGGATATTGAGTTCATCCCCGGCTTTGAGCGAACCATCACCTATGAGTTCCGCCGGGGACGGGAAACGCGGATCCAGAAAGAGGTCACCTATTTCCTGGTCCAAACCCGCACCGACCGGGTGACCCTTTCCCCCGAACATGAAAGCTACACGTGGGCGGATGTCAAAGAAGCCATGCGCCTTCTGTCCTATGAATCCTTAAAGGAGCTTCTCTGGGAGGCCCACAACTTCATCCTCGATCACCTATGACCTACCGGGAAGCGGAGGCCTTCCTTTTCTCCCTCATCGATTTTGAGAAGCGGAAGGGGTTCGTGCGGAGCCTGGAGCCCTTCCGAGCTTTCCTGGAAGAGCTGGGAAACCCTCATCGCAAGCTCCCCCCTTCCATCCTGGTGGTGGGAACCAAAGGGAAGGGGTCCACGGTCGTCCATCTCGTGCGGGGGCTAATGGATCAAGGGTTTCGGGTGGGGAGTTTCTCCTCCCCGCATCTGGTCCGGGGGACGGAGCGGATCCGGATCAACGAATCGGAGATCCCCCCGGAGCGGTTCGCCGGCTATGTGGCGCGGATGAAACCGGTGCTTCACGGGCGGAGGGGATACCGCACGGTCTTCGAGGCCCTCACGGCCATGGCCTTCCTCTACTTCGTGGAGGAAGGAGTGGACTGGGCGGTTTTCGAGGCGGGTCTGGGCGGACGTCTGGACGCCACCAATGTGGTGGACCAGCGTTGTACGGTGATCACCCGGATCGGCTTTGACCACACGGACATCTTAGGGGATACCATGGCTCAGATCGCCCGGGAGAAAGCCGCCGTGATCAAATCGGCCCAGCCGGTGATCAGCACACCTCAGGATCCGGAGGCACTGGCGGTGATTGAGCGGCGGGCCGAGGAAAAAGGGGCTCCCCTCACCGTTCTGGGGCGGGATGTGCCCTTTGCGCTCCTCTCGGCGGACCTGCGGGGGAGCCGGAGCCGGGTGGGGGACGCGGTGGTGGAAACGACCCTCCCAGGCCTTTTCCAGGCCGAAAACGCCGCCGTCGCTCACCTGGCGCTGAGCGCCCTGGGATACCCCGTCCGAAGCTTTCGGGATCTCTCCTTAGAAGGGCGCTTTGAGGTCGTGCAAAAAGAGCCCCTGGCCCTGGTCCTGGACGGCGCCCACAACCCAACGGCGGCCCGCGCTCTGGTTCGTTCGATTCAGGCTCTGTTCCCTGACCGAAAACAGGTCCACATCGTCTTTGGCGTCTCCC
The DNA here is from genome assembly GCA_012962735.1 of Candidatus Latescibacterota bacterium. Lineage (GTDB taxonomy): Bacteria > Latescibacterota > 4484-107 > B68-G9 > B68-G9 > B68-G9. The sequence goes on along the minus strand of DTXA01000533.1, from coordinate 96 downwards.
GGGGAAAGGACATCCGGGGGATCCTGAAAGCGCTCCAAGAGCTTTCCCCCCGCTTCTACTTCACCCGGGCGCAGGTGATCCGGGCGGAAAAGCCTG
>DTXA01000532.1 GCA_012962735.1 Candidatus Latescibacterota bacterium | reverse complement strand
GGCCTCCTCCTTGGAGACCTCGCGGCCGATCTCTCGGTCGATTACAAAGCGGGCCGCGACCCCAAACTGCATGCATACATCGTCGGGCTTGCCGCAATGCCCTTCCTCGTCCAGAAGCCTCCCCTCGTGACGGCAGAAACAGGTGCTCACGGCTATGGGCTCGTAGTGGTCGATGTAGTAAGAGACCTGATGGTAGGTATGTACCCGGGCTTGGGGGTGCAGGCTCTTCTCGATGGGAATCACCCGCTCGGTGGGGAAGGTGATCCTGGGGGGCCCGGTCCTCCGGTCCACCGCCTCCTTGTATGCGTGGATGAGCCGGGCGATCCTTCGGTCCCGCTCTGTGGTGGTCCCCCGCATGAACTGGAACTCGAAGATCCCCGGCACAAAGGGGACCGGGACGTATTCACGGCGGCCCTCCTTGACGCGGGCACTGCAGAGGCCCTTGTCGGCCATGGCCTCCAATATGTCCTCCACCTCCCGGGGGTCCCTTCCCAGGGCCTCTGCTATGAGGATGGCGGTCGCAGGCCTTTGCGGCATGGCAGCGCAGACCTCGGCCTCCTCAGGGGTGAAGAGCTCTTGGGCCAGTGAATAGAACTCCGGGATGTCCATGCCAGGGTAGCGCCCCCCTCTTTGCTCCATGGCCTGACAGAGCCTCTTGTAGGATACCTCAGGATTCATGATTTCTCCTCCTTGTTGGTAGGGGATCACCACGGGATGAGGGGTGAATGGACCCCATCCACGGGCGAGACGAACGCGGGTCTTCCTGCCCGAGGAAGGTGCTCGGGGAGCTTGGGGGGCCGCTGGGGACAGGGGGGTCTGTCTATGAGCCTTGGGCCTCGGTACGCTGGCGTTCCTCGGCCAGAAGGCGGTCCCTGTAGCCCGTTACGTGCTCGCACTGGGGACCCTTGCAGGCTTCCATCTGCCTTTTCTTCTGCCTCTTGGCCTTGACGGGCCCGTCTGTGGAGGCCTCCATATTCTGCCGATACCAGCAGCATATGGCGCTCCAGTCGCTGTGGACCATGACGGTGACGTTCTCATCGATGAACCGGCATCTGAGGGTAGTGGCCGCGGACTGAAAGCTCGCCTTGGGGGCATCCTGAACAGCGGGCTCCACCATTGAACACCTCCTCTCATCTCTCTCGATAGGGCCAGCTTGCTCGGGTCGCCCTCACAGGGCCCTGATCTCCTGTAACATGAAGACAGCGTAAGTGATACCGAAACAGACGATGGTGATGGCCACCAGCACAG
>DTXA01000531.1 GCA_012962735.1 Candidatus Latescibacterota bacterium | reverse complement strand
CGTACCCCGGATTGTAGTACACCTCAACGTACTTGGTCTTCAAGGCCCACCAATCGAACTTCCTGTAGCGGACCTTGTTCTGCCCGAACCCCCTTGCGGGCAGGAAGTACTGCCCCCAGGAGGGGGAGGCCACCGCAAAGGCGAGGGCTACGAATATGAACCTTATCATTCCGTCCTCCTGAGCTCCCCTCCAGCGGGCTCCGAGAGGTATCCTCCGCTCTGTTGGTACCACCGCCTCACCGGAGCATATATGCGCCCTCCTTCGAAGGAACCCTTCTGGGTGTAGATCAGGACCTTCCTTTCGTTCCAGAATATGAGCTCGTCCCTGGGGTCGCCCGTAAGGTCCTGGGCCCTGGCGGTCCAGCCGCCTGTGGGGTCTATATCCGGTATCTCCACGACCTTCCTGCCGTATGCATCGAAGAGCCCGAAACATTGGGGGCTGGTCCAGTGAAGTGCCAGCTCCTCCCCGTCCCCCGACCAGTTGACAGGAGGGCCCGCGTTCTCCCCATAGTCGGGCTGAAATGTAAAGAGCCTCTCCCCCCTACTGCTGTACAGGGCCCTTATCCCGTAGTTCCCCCACCTGGTGCAGACCCAGGTCTCAAGCCCCGGAAGGTCCGGCCGGTAGTTGCCGGTCATAAGGGTCTGGGCGTGGCCGAGGGGGTCCTGGGCGACTATCCTCCCCCTCCCGTCCATGAGCACGTAACCAAGAGGCCCGCAGGCCATGGCCACCATGGGAGGCTCCTCGGGGTCCCCGGATATGGGCCCAGGGGTCATGCAGTCCACGTGGAAAGGCTGGGTGAGGACCTCGGAACGCTCCATGGCGAAGAGCACTTCCCCTTCGGCGTTCACTACCTGGTACCCCACTAAAGCCTCCTCCCTCCCGTCCCGGTCCATATCGTACACGGCCAAGTGGTGGCCGAACCATATATCGGGTTTGGACCAGATCTCGCTCAGGTCCGAATCGAAAAGCCATGCCCCCCTGTAATGTGGACCTTTGACAAGTATCTGCCTCCTGCCCCCGGGCTCTAAGAAGTGCCCTAAGTATATGTGCCCCGGCCGTGGGATTCGCCGAAAGTCGTAACCCTCCCTCCTGCTCCCGTACGGAAGGGGCCTGGAGACCACTTCCTCGCCCGTGCTTCCGTGCAAGACTACGAGGGCTCCGTCCCATACGCAGACCACGTCGTCCGCACCGTCGCCGTCTATATCCCCGACCTGAAACTCGGCCGATCCTCCGGAACGGGCCGGGTCCGGCTCGCCCCTCTGCCAGATGATCTCGCCTTTCAAGTCCAGAGCGGTAAGACATGTGACGCCGGAATCTCCGGCCTGCGCGACGAACATCGCCGGAGCACCCCCTATGCGGCCGAACTTCAAAGATCGGGACCCACACTCCCCCATCCCGATCTCCCGCCAGAGCACGGGCTTGGGATATCGCTCCTTCAGCTTTTCCAGTTCCTCCTCCTCGGCCCTCCGTCGTGATATATAGAAATTGTACGCCTGCCCGGAGGTCGTCACACGGACATCATCGTACCGACATTCTGCGCAACTTCTTATGCCGGCCTTCCCCGTGGGATACGCTTCGTCGTGGACCTCGAAGGCGAGCTTTCCGTCTACGTAACAAACTATCCGCTTCCCCTGTACCTCCATCATCAGGTGGTAGTAACGCTTAGGGTCGCACGGGAAATCCACCGCTGCCAGATCCTCGAACTCCAAGTCCGAGCGGCGGTACAACACGAGCTCCTTCCACTCCCTTATCCCGTAGAAATAATAGTGCCGCACGTCCCTAAGCCTGGCCACCAGCCCGGATTCATATACCGGGTGCCTGCGGCCCGAGTTGAAGGTGGGCTCGAACTCTAAATCCGGCGAGTGGCCGATGGCTATCCCGGGCACCTGGCGGATGCG
>DTXA01000530.1 GCA_012962735.1 Candidatus Latescibacterota bacterium | reverse complement strand
TGGCTCCGGAGGCCAACGCTCTATCCAACTGAGCTAATAGCCCACCTGATATGATCTAAGAAGTTCTTCGCTTGGACCCCAAGGTCCCTCAATTGACTTATCTTAGCTCGGTTATTTGGACATATAAGAGGTCTGGCTACAAAGATACAAATTTTCCCCCCCCTTGTCAACCCCCTAACCCCGCCTTAGGGCCACTTTTGCCCTTGACAGGGGAAGGAGAAGGGGGTATCTTAAGTCTTCCCGAGAGCTCGGAATATCTGCTGAGGAGTGAGGATGCAGGCGGAGATGTACGAGACACCTTAGTGCACGGGCGGACCCTCAGCAACCGGCTGCTGTACCTGCTGGCCCACGCGGTGGCGGACCATTACGGGACCGGCCGTGAGCGGGTGATGGGGCTGATGCACTGTACTAGGAGGGCGGCGGACACACCATGGTGGAGGTCTATATGGACGAGAGGGTGCACGAGGGATTGGATGTACTGGGAGGTCGTGATAGCGGAGACCCTCCTGGCGGAGAAATTCCACGTCGCAATCTGGAGCACCTGTACAGCAGGGCGCGGGACCTGAAGGTAAGGGAGTTGATCGCCGGCCGAAGGCTGGACCGATACTATTGGAAGTGAAAATAAAGACGTACGAGGACCGGGAGCTGGCTGCCCTTCCGCCTGAGAATATGGAGGGCGTGGGTGCAGTTCCAGCCAGACAAGGCTCTGGTTCCTGGAGACCACAGAGGGCCTCTGGGGTGGATGCGGGCCCTTATGGACGCCCAGCTCACATACGAGGTTGTGCTCTACAAGGACATCTCCTAAGAGAGGCTCTCGAAGTACAAGCTCGTGGTAGTGCCGGACGTAAGGTGCCTGGGGGAGGATGTGGCCGGGGGGAGTACTTGTTGGCCGATATCACGAAGGTTCCCGAGCTCCTGGTGTACGAGCTGACCTCTGGGGAGCTGGAGTGAGTTACGAAATAGGGATACGGGCCTTGAGGCGGGAGATGGCCGAACGCCTCGCCCACACGGAGTACTGCAGCAACTACGCACTGGTCCGGACGGTAACCGGCAGGGACCCTAAGGCCGACCCTGGGGCCTGGAGGGAGTTCTACCGGGCCTGGGAGATAGATTTCCTCTGGACCACGAACGACGGCCCTGTGCCCTGGGAGGAGCGGGGACGTGCGACCGATATGGGGCATGCGGAGTTCTTGGAAGGGGGGACGGACCGGAGGGACAGGATATTCTGCCCCTTTTCGGACGTGGAGGAGGTGTGGGCCTTCGACGCTGTGAAGGAGTACGGCCTGCCGGATATGGAAGAACTGGTAAGTTACTACGAGCGGTGGCACAGGGAGGGGCAACGGGCCCACCCCGAGCAGGTGTTACCTGGGGGATACTATAAGACCTTGATATCCGGAGCAATACAGGCTTTCGGGTGGGAGATGCTTCTGCTCGCGGCGGCCGACAGGAAGAAGTTCGACCGGGTCTTGGAGGGATTCTTCCGGCTGTCCCTGCACCATTACCAGGCCTGGGCGAGGACGTCGGTGGAGGTCTTCATCTGCCACGACGATATGGTGTGGGCCCAGGGGCCCTTCATGCATCCGGACTTCTACCGTGCCTCGGTGTTCCCCCGGTACAGGAAGCTCTGGGAGGTGCTCCACGAGGCCGGGAAGATCGTGTTGTTCTGCTCCGACGGCACCTGGACCGAGTTCGTGGACGACATAGCCCGGGCGGGAGCT
>DTXA01000529.1 GCA_012962735.1 Candidatus Latescibacterota bacterium | reverse complement strand
CCACACCCCTGTTCCAAAGCACCCTGTCCCCCTCCCGCACCGGCGTGCCGTCCACGTACTCCCGTCTCCCCCTCACCTTCTCCACCCTCCCCATCCCCTCGTGGCCCAGGATCATGGGCAGAGGAGTGCGGGGGTCCTTCCCCTGGGCCATATGCAGGTCCGAGCCGCACACCCCTGAGGCCTCCAGTCTCACCAGCACTTGTCCCTCCCCGAGTTCCGGGACCTCCAGCTCCCTGGGCCTCAACGGCTCTCCGAAGGCCTCCAACACCATTGCCAAGCATTTCACTTTTCCCCCTTTCCCTCCCAGATGCACTTATCCCACAGGGGACACCGCCCACACTCCGGCCTCTGGGCATGGCAGATTTCCCTCCCGAAGTGGATGAGGTTGAGGTGGAGGGGGTAGGACTTCCCCTCCGGCACCATCTCCCCTAAGGTCCTATGCGCCTCCTCTGGGGAGGTCCGAGGGGGCAGTAACCCAAGCCTGGTGCACACCCTGTGGATGTGGGTGTCCACCGGGAAGACGTCCCTCCCGCATGCGAAGAGCAAAACCACGCTCGCTGTCTTGATCCCCACCCCCTCCAGGCCGCAGAGCAGGGCCATGGCCTTATCCACATCCATCTCGCGAACCGGCAACCTGAACCCCCCGAACTTCCCCCGGGCCCACCTTAAAACTCCCTGTATGCGCCCAGCCTTGATCCCGGAGAGCCCCCCAACCCGTATAGCCTCTGCCACCTCCTCGACCGGGGCCTCGGCGACATCCTCCCAGGTCGGGAACCTCTCCCTGAGGTTCCGGTACGCCCTGCCGCTGTTGATGTCGTTGGTGTTCTGGGATAGGATGGCGCGTACTAAGATTTCTAAGGGGTCCCGGGGGCCGGCCCACCGCGGAACCCCATAGACCCCCTCTAAGGTCCGGGAGATGCGCAGTAGCTTATCTCTCGTCATATATGAGTAAGATCTTGGAGACTTTCATGAATGTTACCGCAAAATATATCCCGTTTCTCCAATTCTGTCAAGGAAAAGCTTAGACGTCGGTTCGTCCGCCCTTGACCTGAAGTAGAGCTTGTGGTATATTCCCACCTTAGGAGACATCGTGGGAGGTGCTTTGAGGGACTTGATCCCTGAGGCCATCGTAAAGCTTTCAGACCTCCGGCCCCATCCCGTGGCAGGCAGCCAAGGTAGCTCCAGGAGGCAGGTGGAGCCTGGTCGGATGCACCGTGGCCCTGGGGTTCCAGGGAGGGCTTATGAACGTGCTCTGGATCGTGGTGGACACCCTGCGCTCGGATCACCTGAGTTGTTACGGGTACTTCCGGAAGACCAGCCCGAACGGGGATTACACAACAGCTGCCTTCGACAACCTTATCAACTTGAGGAAAAAAGATAAAGGGCGAAGCCGATAGCGTACCGATACTTCCCAACAGAGCTCCTCTCTCTACCCAATCGTCGAACACCTCCCTCATCTCCCTCGACACATGTATTTTGGACTGGTCGTTGGAGATGGGGTGGTTCGGATACCTCCATCGCGATGAAAATTATCCTCAACTTTCAAGGGGAACCCTATTTCATCTGCCGCGCAT
>DTXA01000528.1 GCA_012962735.1 Candidatus Latescibacterota bacterium | reverse complement strand
TGGAGGACATCAAGGCCGCCATCTCCGGGCTCCTCCCACCCGAGCGGAGGGAGGAGATTCTGGGCACCGCAGAGGTGCGTCAGATCTTCCACATCCCCGGCGTGGGAGTGGTGGCCGGGTGTTACGTGCAGTCCGGGGTGCTCCGCAGGGGAGCCCTAGTGCGGGTGCTGCGGGACCACGTCATAATCTATGAGGGGGATATATCATCGCTGAAGAGGTTTAAGGAGGATGTCCGGGAAGTGCAGGCAGGGTACGAGTGCGGGGTAGGCATAAGGGATTTCCAAGGGATACAGGTCGGGGACATCTTGGAGGCCTATCAGGTCGTGGAAGTCGCCCGGGAGGTATGAATGCTCGTGGGGACCTGTGAGATCCAGCTTTGGTTCCCCGGAAGTCGGTCCCTCAAGGAGAAGAGGTTCGCGATGAAAAGCCTGAAGGACCGCATCCGGGCCCGCTTCAACGTCTCCGTGGCGGAGGTGGACGGACACGGGCTGTGGCAGCGGGGGGCCTTAGGAGTGGCGATGGCCTCCACCGAGACAGACCACATCCACAGGGTCCTCTCCGAGGTCGTGCGGTTCGTGGAGGGGGACGGCCGGGTGGAAGTGCTGGACTACAGGATGGAGGTGATATGAACGGCTGTTCGAGGGTCAAGAGGGTTGGGAGCCTCCTGCGCCGAGAGATCTCCCTGGTGCTCCGGGACCGGGTCAAGGACCCCAGGGTGAGGGAGGTCGTGGTCACAGGTGTGGACGTCTCGGAGGATCTGAGGTATGCCAGGGCGTACGTGAGCGTTATGGGTTCCCCCCAGGAACAACGGGACGCCATAGAGGGCCTGAATCGGGCATCCCGCTTCATCCGGGCCGAGCTCGGGAGGAGGCTCAGGATCCGGAGGATTCCCGAGATAGCGTTCCTACGGGACACTTCCTTCGAATATGGAGCCTACATTGAAGAACTGCTCCGCAGGGTGCGGGGTGGAGGTTGAGGGGTTCTTGGTCGTGGACAAACCGAGGGGATGGACATCACACGATGTGGTCGCATGGGCCAGGAGGGCCCTGAAAGCCCGCAAGGTCGGGCACACCGGGACCCTGGACCCCCTGGCCACAGGGGTGCTCGTGTTGGCCTTAGGCCAGGCCACCAAGTTCATCCCGTTCTTAGACGAGGGCGAGAAGGAGTACATAGTGAAGCTCCGCCTCGGGGCCTCCACCGACACCGACGATGCGGAGGGGAAGCTCATCGAACAGAAGGAAGTTCCCGAGGACCTCTCCCAGTGGAAGTTCGAGGATGCCTGCCGGAGGTTCACCGGGAAGGTGCTCCAGCGCCCTCCCCTCTTCTCAGCCCTCCACCACCGAGGTCGGAGGCTGTACGAGCTCGCCCGGAAGGGGGAGCTGGTGGAGGTCTCGCCCCGCAGGATCTCCATAAATTCTATAGAAATATTAGACTTCTGTCCCCCATCGGTCCGGCTGAGGGTAGCCTGTTCCAGAGGGACATATGTACGGGCCCTCGTGCGGGACATAGGGGAGGCCCTGAGATGCGGAGCATACGTAGAGGACCTGAGGCGCACCCGCTCCGGCCCCTTCCGGGAGGAGAAGGCCCTCGCATTGGAGGAGGTGGAGCAACTTGCCTCCGATGGACAGCTCCCCGTAATACCCATAGGTGAGGCCCTCGGGCTCTCCAGGGTCCGGCTCGGAGCAGAGGAAACCATGCGTTTCATCCACGGCGGGGAGGTCTCCTGTCCCGGGACCGGAAAGGTGACGGTGTATGCAGAGGATGGCGCGTTCTTGGGGGTTGGGAATGGGGAAGGGGGACGGGTCCGACCCCTCAGGGTGATGTCCCTATGAGGATCGTATATCGCAGGGATGAACTTCCGGAAGGACCTGTAGTGGCTACCATGGGCAACTTCGACGGGGTGCACGTGGGCCACAGGAGGGCCCTCGCCTACGTGAGGCGCAGGGCGGAAGCTTTAGGCGGCTTCGGCCTGGTCCTCACGTACAAGCCACATACCCGCTTGGTGGTCTCCCCCCCCCGGGAGCCCTTTCTCCTGACGACCTTCGAGGAGAAGCTCCTCAAGCTCTCTGAGCTTGGGGTGGAGTACGTAGTTCCCATCCCCTTCGGGGCGGAGATGGCCCGGATGCGGGCTGAGGCGTTCGTGTGGGAGGTGCTGCTCGAGGGATGGGGCGTCAGGGAGGTGGTAGTGGGGTACAACCACTGCTTCGGGTGGAGGGCCGAAGGGGGGCCGGCCCTGCTGCGAGAGTTGGGGGACCGCATGGGGTTCGCGGTACATGTGGTGGGACCCGTGGTGGCCGAGGGGGGAGTGGTGAGCAGCACAAGGATAAGGAGGCTGGTCCAAGAGGGCAGGGTTGAGGATGCCTCCCGACTCCTCGGGGGGCCGTACCGGATCTCCGGCACGGTGGTGCATGGGGACGGCAGGGGCCGGAGGATCGGGTACCCCACGGCAAACCTGGCGGTCTCCCCCCACAAGCTCCTTCCCAGCGACGGGGTATATGCCGTCCGGGTCCGCCTGGATGGGACGACCTTTCCAGGTGTTATGAACATCGGGGTGCGGCCGAGCTTTGGGGGGAAGGGTCGTTCCGTGGAGGTCCACCTTATCGGGTTCCGGGGGGAGCTGTACGGCCGCAAGCTGGCGTGCGAGGTACTGGTCAGACTCCGGGACGAGAGGCCCTTCGGGGACGTGGAGGCCCTGAGAGACCAGATCACCAGGGATCTGGAGAGGGCCAGGGCCGTCGTGGGGAGGTGATCCTATGGCCGTCATAATTAGAAGCTAAAGCATGACCTTAGCATAAGAGCTTAGGAGTCTCCAAAAAGCATCTGAGCGAAGTGAAGAACTTTTTGGGGCTGTGAAAGGAGGGAAGATGCCATTGGTCAAGGAGGAGAAAGGGAGAATCTTGATGGAATTCGGAAGGGATGAGGGAGACACGGGTTCCCCAGAGGTACAGGTGGCACTGCTGACAGCCCGGATCCAGCAGCTCACCCGGCACCTCCAGGAGCACCGGAAAGACCATCACAGCCACCGTGGCCTGTTGAAGCTGGTTGGAAGGCGCAGGCGGCTGCTGCGCTACCTATACAGGAAGGACCCGGAAAGGTACCGGCAGCTCATCGAGCGCCTTGGCATCCGGCATTCGGTATAGGGGGGATATAAAAGTATGATCCACAGAGTAGAAATGGAATGGGCCGGCAGGATACTCTCCTTGGAGTCCGGCAGGGTGGCCCGCCAGGCGGACGGGGCGGTCCTGGTGCGGTACGCCGACACTGTAGTATTGGCCACCGTCGTACAGTCCAAGGAACCCAGGGAGGACGTAGACTTCCTCCCTCTGACCGTGGAGTTTCGTGAGAGGATGTACGCAGCTGGGAAGATCCCAGGTGGGTTCTTCAAACGGGAGGGGAGGCCGTCAGAGATGGAAGTGCTGGCCTCCCGGATGATAGACCGCCCCATAAGGCCCCTCTTTCCCGAGGGGTACCACCACGAGGTCCAGATCATGGTTACCGTGCTCTCCTCCGACCAGGAGAACGACGCCGACCTTCTGGGCCTCATCGGGGCATCGACGGCCCTGGCCCTCTCGCCCATTCCCTTCCCCGAGGCCATCGGGGCAGCGCGGATAGGGTTCGTGGACGGGCAGTTCATGGTGAACCCCACTTTCTCGGAGCTCGAGGAGAGCGCCCTGGACCTGGTGGTGGCCGGGCTTCCGGACGGGAGGGTCATTATGTTGGAGGCTGGCGCTAGGGAGGTCCCTGAGGAACAGGTGGTCGAGGCCGTGCGCCTGGCCCAGGACGAAGTCAGAAAGGTCTGCGCCCTCCAGGAGGAGCTGATCCGGGCGTGCGGGAAGGAGAAGGAGCCCGTCCCAGAAGTATCGATCGACTGGAAGCTCTGGGAGGTCGTGGACGGACTGGCCCGGGAGGAGATCAGAAAGGCAAACTTCATAGCCGGCAAACAGGAGCGCCAGGACGTACTGGACGATTTAGCTTGTAAGGTGTGGGAGGAACTGGCGGACCGCTTCCCGGACGGGGAGCGCGAGGTGTCCAGGGTCATCTCCGAGATAGAGCGGGAGGAAGTGCGGCGGATGATCTTGGAGGAAGGGCGCAGGGTGGACGGCAGGAGGATGGATGAACTCAGGCCCATAACCTGTGAGGTGGGGCTTCTGCCCAGGACCCACGGCTCCGCCCTCTTCACCAGGGGGGAGACCCAAGCCTTAGCCGTGGCCACTCTGGGTACTAAGATGGACGAGCAGAAGATAGAGGCTCTCGAAGGGGAATCCTGGAAGAGCTATATGCTCCACTATAACTTTCCGCCGTTCTGCGTTGGGGAGGCCAGGCCCCTCAGGGGTCCAAGTCGCCGTGAAATAGGGCACGGCGCTTTGGCCGAGCGGGCCATCCAGCCGGTTATCCCCTCCGAGGAGGTTTTCCCTTACACCATCCGTATAGTCTCGGACATATTAGAGTCGAACGGTTCCTCCTCCATGGCCACGGTGTGCGCTGGGTCCCTGTCGCTTATGGACGCAGGCGTGCCAATAAAGACAGCAGTAGCCGGGGTCTCCATAGGGCTGGTGAAGGAGGGGGAGAGGGAGGTGCTTCTGACCGACATAGCCGGCGCTGAGGACCACTGTGGAGATATGGACTTTAAGGTCGCCGGTACCAGGGACGGGGTCACAGCTATCCAGATGGACCTGAAGATACCCGGTATATCCCCAGACCTTGTGGCCCGTGCCTTAGAACAGGCCAAAGCCGCCAGGATGGAGATATTGGACGCCATGGCCCGGACCCTGGCCAGGCCCAGGGAGGAGCTCTCTATCTACGCTCCGAGGATCTTGACCCTCCATATCAAGCCCTCCAAGATAGGAGAGGTCATCGGCCCGGGCGGCAGGGTGATCCGTGAGATCACAGAGAAGACTGGGGCCACCATAGACATAGAGGACGACGGCACGGTCTTCATAGCAGCGAGCGATCCCTCCTCCGGAGAGGCGGCTAAGGAGTGGATAGAGCGCATAGTGGCCGAGCCGGAGATCGGCAAGGTGTATGAGGGCACAGTCACCAAGGTGGTGCCATTCGGCGCGTTCGTGGAATTCATGCCCGGCAAGGAGGGCCTGATCCATATTTCAGAGCTCGACATAGGGAGGGTGCGCCAGGTCACGGACGTGGTGGAGGAAGGCGACAAGGTCTCCGTCAAAGTGACCGGCATGGACGAACAGGGCAAGGTGCGCCTGAGCAGAAAGGCGGTGCTGGAGGAACAGCTCCAAAACGTCCCTCCTGTCCAGGAGCGGGTCAAGAAGTTCTTCCGGGAGGATAAGAGGCGGCGTTAATCCCCCGCCCTCGCCACCTCCGGTAGCACCACAGGATAGCGTGGAGTTGGCGAGGTGGGTCTTGCCAGAATGTGAATGAGGACGTCCTCTTTTTGAAGGAAATTTTTAATATCCAGCGGGATCTGTCTGGCAGGGTTCTTAAGTATAAAGGAAAAAGGGATGCGCACAGATCTGCAAGGCGAGTGCCGCCAAGCCATGCACAATATGCCCAAGTTCGTAAACCCGAAACAAGCAGTCCAGCTTTTCCTGAACTTAACGGAGGATCACGGTGTAGAAGAAGTCGCTGTAGTGCGCAATCCCAGCTATGTCTATCCTCCCTTTGACCTCTACGCATTGGCCCCGAGGAGGAGGACCGTCCGTGAGGGGCTTCTTGGGGTGGTCAAGGATATGGACGGGACCACTACCACCACTGAACCCCTCTGCATCCACTCCCTGGAATACATGGTCAGACGTATAACCGGACGGACGGAGAAGGAGGACTGGTCAGGACTCAACCCCCAAAGCGACTATCCCCACATCATAGGGAACAGCACCACTAAGCACGTGGAGTATCTGATCCGTCGCTATGAGGACTGGATAGA
>DTXA01000527.1 GCA_012962735.1 Candidatus Latescibacterota bacterium | reverse complement strand
TGGTATCATTTGCATTAGGAGGTAAGGGCTTCTTTCTATCTTGTCAACCCCTTAGATGTCTCTGCGAAAAGTCAATTGTGGGATTAGGCCCTTGCTGAGCGCTTTAAAGGCGCTCGGGTTGGTGGAATGGGTTTTGAACATAGCTCGGGGGCTGCCCTTGTGAGGATATGCCCCCGGCGGGGACGGAGGCCGAAGGCCACGGGACAGGTCCGTGGCCTTTTTTGAAGGAGGAGAGGATGCGCAAGGTCCTTTTGGGCAACGAGGCCATAGCACGAGGAGCCTACGAGGCCGGGGTGGCCGTGGCGGCCGGATATCCGGGCACGCCGAGCACGGAGATATTGGAGAACCTGGCACGGTATGGAGAGATATACTGCGAGTGGGCCCCGAACGAGAAGGTGGCTCTAGAGGTGGCGGCAGGGGCATGTTGGACGGGGGTGAGGGCCATAGCGACGATGAAACACGTGGGGCTGAACGTGGCAGCTGACCCCCTTATGACCCTCTCGTACACCGGGGTGAGGGGGGGACTGGTGGTAGTGGTAGCCGACGACCCCGGGATGTACTCTTCCCAGAACGAACAGGACTCGCGCAACTATGCCAAGTTCGCCAAGGTCCCACTTCTCGAGCCCTCGGACAGCCAGGAGGCCAAGGACTTCGTGGGGATAGCATTGGAGATATCGGAGCGTTTCGATACACCCGTGCTCCTTCGGTCCACCACAAGGCTTTCTCACTCCCGGGGTGTGGTGGCCTTGGACGAGCGGAAAGCCCCGCCCGCTCCGTCCTTCAAGAAGGACCCCCAGAAGCTCGTTATGCTTCCTCTATACGCCAGGGGGAGACGTAGAGCTATGGAGGAGCGCATAGCGCCCCTCCGGGAGTTCTCGGAGGCATTCCCCCACAACCGCATCATCTGGAGGGACAGAAGGGTGGGGGTCATAGCCTCGGGGGTGTGTTATCAGTACGCCGAGGAGGTCTTCCCGGATGCCTCTATACTCAAACTCGGAATGACCTACCCATTCCCGGACGGGCTGATAATGAAGTTCGCGGAGGAAGTTGAGGAGGTGTTGGTGGTCGAGGAGCTGGACCCGTTTTTGGAGGAGCATATACGTTCCTTAGGCATAAGGGCTAAGGGAAGGGAGTACTTCCCAGGTGTCGGGGAGCTGGACCCGGACCGGGTATTGGATGGGAGGTTGCGTTGGGAGGGAAGGCCTGTGCTGGAACGCCCCCAGGAGCCGGGTCTCCCCCCTCGGCCCCCGGTTATGTGCCCGGGGTGTCCCCACCGTGGGGTGTTCTACGTGCTCTCCGGGATGGATGTGGTGATCACGGGGGATATAGGATGCTATACCTTAGCCGTTTTCCCGCCCCTGAACGCTATGGATACGCTGATATGCATGGGGGCGGGTATCAGCGCCTCTATGGGGATGGCCAAGGCAGGTCTGGAAAAGCCCGTAGTCGGCGTGATCGGGGATTCTACGTTCTTCCACTCCGGGATGACGGGGCTTTTAGACATCGCTTACAACGAAGGGAACGTCACCATAGTCGTCCTAGACAACCGCACCACTGCTATGACCGGACACCAGGACCATCCGGGAACGGGAATTACTTTGACGGGCGAGGAAACCAGGGAGGCCCGGATAGAAGAGGTCGTACGGGCCTTCGGCATCCCCAGGGTACGGGTGGTGGACCCATATAATTTAGAAGAGACGAGGCAGATCCTGAAGGAGGAGGTAGCCGCCCCCGAGGCTTCGGCAGTGATCTCCCGGAGGCCCTGCGTGCTGTTACACAGGGAGTACGGTCCTCCTTACCTGGTGGACCCGGACCTATGCACGGGATGCAGGAGGTGCCTGAGGCTCGGGTGTCCGGCCTTGGAGAGGGTGGGGAGGGGAAGGGAAGTTAAAGTCCGCATCGATCCCCTTCTCTGCACTGGGTGCGGTCTGTGCGCCCAGGTGTGTCGGTTCGACGCTATCGGGAGGGAGGAGGGATGACCAACGTCGTGCTGACAGGTGTCGGGGGCCAGGGCATCGTCCTGGCCAGCACGATGCTCGTAGAAGCGGCCTTCGAGGCGGGGTACGATGTGAAGGCCAACGAGGTCCACGGTATGGCCCAACGGGGCGGGAGCGTAGTCGCCCAGGTGCGCTTCGGGGAGAAAGTGTTCTCGCCGCTGGTGCCCTTAGGCCAGGCGGATTTCTTAGTGGCTTTGGAGGAGGTGGAGGCCCTGCGCTATGCGGGGTATCTGAGGATCGATGGGGTGGCCATAGTTAACCTGAGGCGGGTCGTTCCGGTTACGGTGTCCGCAGGGGATGCCAGATACCCCGAGGACGTAGATAAGCGGCTGCGGACTCGGTTCGAAGGTAGATTGGTCTTGGTGGAGGGAGAACGGTTGGCTCGGGAGGCCGGTAACGTGCGGACAGAGAATGTGGTGCTTTTGGGAGTCCTCTCCCGATTTCTGGAGATCCCCCTCCAGCTCTGGGAAGGGGTGATCGCCCACTTAGCTCCGAAGCGGGCTGTAGAGGCGAACCTCCGGGCGTTCTCGCTGGGGAGGAGGGTGGGCTACTTTGGGGTCCCCAATTAATAAAGGGGGTTGCGCAGAAGGGAGTTTATGTGTATTTTTTGTTCGGAGGAGGCCATGGTGGAGCTTTCCCAGAGGCTCAGTTTACAGCAGATATTAGCTCCTCACCAGCTCCTCTCCCTGAAGGTTCTCCAGCTTCCCACCTTAGAACTGGAGCAGGTGATCCGGCAGGAGCTGGAGGCCAACCCCCTCTTAGAGGTGGTGGAGCCGGAGCCCGAGGGCCCCTCTCAGTCAGAGGAGCTCCAGGAGCACACGGATGAGGAGGTGGACTGGGAGGCGATCCTATGGGACGGGTTCGAGCTTATGGGAGTCCCGCACGAGAGGGAGGAGCGGGAGGAGGACCGTCGGCCTGAATACTCCGCCCAGGTGAACCTGGGGGAATACCTGCGCTCCCAACTGCGTCTACTCCTCTCGGATCCGAAGGACTTGGAGATCGGGGAAGCCATCATAGGCAGCATAGATGGGGCCGGTTACCTCTGCTGTCCAGTAGAGGAGATAGCCAAGGCCATAGAGGTCCCTTCGGAGGAGGTTGAAAGGGTGCTTCGGATCGTTCAGACCCTGGACCCACCGGGAATAGGGGCCAGGGACGTGCGGGAGGGGCTTATGCTCCAATTGAAGAATATGGGGCTTGAGGATTCTCTGGCGATGTGTATCGTGAAGGACCACCTGGAAGATTTCACCGCCCGAAGGTATGGAAAGCTGTGCAGGGAGCTGGATGTCACTGAGGAGGAACTCAGAGAGGCTGAGCAGATCATCTCCAGGCTGAACCCAAGGCCGAGCTCGGGGAACTTCGGGGAAGAGGCACTCCCAATCGTTCCGGACCTCATCGTGGAACCCAGGAATGGGGAATACGAGGTGGTTGTCAACGACGCTTCGGTCCCTTCCCTCCGGATCAGCCCTCTTTACCGTTCCTTGCTTCGGGAGAAAGATTTAAACGACGACGTCAGGCAGTATATCTTGGAGCGCCTAAAGTCCGCCCGATGGCTCCTTCGGGCCATACGACAGCGCAGAACTACGATGCAGCGGGTGATGGAGGCCATAGTGAAGGCCCAGAGGCCCTTCTTCGACTACGGGATCTCCTACCTTAAGCCCCTGACCCTCCAACAAATAGCAGACATGGTGGGGCTCCATCCCTCCACGGTCAGCCGGGTGGTTAGCGGGAAGTACGTACAGACCCCCCACGGCCTTTTCCCGATGAAGTTCTTTTTCAGCAGCGGGTTGGGGTCTTCAAATGGCGAAGTATCTGCCAAGGGTGTCATGGACCGTATCCGGGAACTGGTGGAAGGGGAGGACCCCCACAATCCCCTGAGCGACGACCAGATATCCAAGAAGCTTAAAGAGGAAGGGATAGAAGTTGCAAGGAGGACAGTGGCCAAGTACCGGGAGAAGTTAGGATCCCGGCCGCGAGGTTCCGTAGGAGGTTGTAGGGGGGTATATGAACTGGTTCGAACGGATGAAGAAAGGGATAAGGACCCTGACCAAGCGGGAGCTGCCTGAGGACCTTTGGGCGAAGTGCGAGGGATGCGGAGAGATACTGTATAAAAAGGAGCTTGAACGCTCCCTCTGGGTTTGCTCTAAGTGCGGATATCATTTCAGGATAGGGCATAAAGAATACGTGAATATCCTTTTGGACGAAGGAAGCTTCGAGGAGATGGATGTGGACCTCACCTCCGCTGACCCTTTGAAGTTCCGGGATAGCAAAAGGTACACCGACAGGGTGCGGGAGGCTCGGAGGAAGACAGGGGTCAACTCAGCCCTGCGCACGGGCATCGGGAGGATCGAGGGATGCCCTGTGGCCTTCGGGGTCATGGACTTCGGGTTTATCGGGGGGAGCATGGGTTCGGCCGTGGGGGAGAAGTTCAAAAGGCTCGTGGACCGGGCTATAGCCGATGGCCGGCCCTTAGTGGTCGTGGCCGCCTCTGGAGGGGCCAGGATGCAGGAGGGGGCGCTGTCGTTGATGCAGATGGTCAAGACCAGCGCTAAGCTCACCGAACTCTCCGGAGCTTGCCTGCCCTATATCTCTGTGTTGACCCACCCCACCACCGGGGGGGTCACCGCCAGCTTCGCCATGTTGGGAGATGTTCTCATAGCCGAACCCGGAGCTCTCATAGGCTTCGCCGGTCCCAGGGTCATCCAGCAGGCCTTAGGGCTGGAGAAGCTTCCGGAGGGTTTCCAACGGGCGGAGTCCCTTTTAGAACATGGCTTTCTGGACATGGTCGTGGATCGTAGGGAGCTTAAAGGGGCGTTGGCTTGCGTGCTCGCCCATCTGACCCAATCCTCCTTAGGAGAATACATGTCCAAATAAAGACAGTTCACTTTGACAAAAAATATCAAGACTAAGCGGAGAACTTCTTGGGCATATAAAGGGGGGATACCTATGGCGGAGGTAGTGCTGAAGGAAGTAACGAAGGTGTTCGACGGGAAGGTCGTCGCTGTGGACCGCTTGAACCTCAAGGTGGAGGACAGAGAGTTCGTGGTTTTGGTCGGGCCGTCCGGTTGTGGCAAGTCCACGACTCTCAGAATGATAGCTGGCCTGGAGGAGGTTACCGAAGGGGAGATTTACATAGACGGCCGTCTGGTGAACGACGTGCCCCCCAAACACAGGGACGTGGCGATGGTCTTCCAGAACTACGCCCTGTATCCCCATATGACCGTATACCAGAATATGGCCTTCGGGCTGAAGATGAGAAAGTATCCTAAGGCCGAGATAGACCGCAGGGTGAGGGAGGCTGCGGAGATATTGGGCATTACGCACCTTCTCGACCGCAAGCCCAAGGCCCTCTCCGGAGGTGAGCGCCAGCGAGTGGCGGTGGGAAGGGCGATCGTGCGCAAGCCCAAAGTCTTCCTTTTCGACGAGCCCCTTTCTAACTTGGACGCCAAGCTCCGGGTGCAGATGCGGGCGGAGATCAGCAAGCTGCACGCCCAGCTCGGCGCCACTACGATCTATGTCACCCACGACCAGATGGAAGCGATGACTATGGGGGACAGAATCGTAGTGCTCAAGGATGGTGTGGTGCAGCAGGTGGACACTCCCCTGAACCTGTACAACCGCCCTGCCAACAGGTTTGTGGCGGGTTTCATAGGAAGCCCATCTATG
>DTXA01000526.1 GCA_012962735.1 Candidatus Latescibacterota bacterium | reverse complement strand
GGAGCTGTTTCCCATAAAGAAGATCTACGCCTACGACATAGATCCCGAGGCCCTGCGGCGGTACGCCGAGGAAGTTGAGGGGCAGTTCGGGGTGGAAGTCGTCCCGGTGGAGAAACCCAGGGATGCGGTCGAGCCTGCAGACATCGTGGTGACCGCGGGGCCCATCCGGAAGAATCCCGAACCGGGCATAGAAAGGGATTGGCTCAAACCCGGTGGGTTTGCGTGCCCTGTGGACTTCGACTCCTACTGGAAGCCCGAGGCCCTGGCCCAGTTGGACAAGTACGCCACCGACGACGTCGCCCAGTACAGGTACTACCGAAGTGTGGGGTACTTCCGGCGAGCGCCTGAGCCCTATGCGGACTTGGGAGAGATCGTGGTAGGGGAGAAACCGGGTAGGGAGCGGGAGGACGAGCGAACGATGTCCATGAACCTGGGCTTGGCTTTGGACGACATAGCCTTAGCTCCCAAGGTGTACCGCAGGGCCAAAGATATGGGAATAGGCACCTGGCTGCTGTTGTGAAAATAGGGGGACGACATGGGATGGTTCCGAAAAGAGGAGGAAAAGTTGCAGACCTTGAGAGACCTGCCGGAAGGGGCATATCCGGATGGGCCTGTAGTAGTCACGGATGGGGACTTCGACGAACTCCTCCGACGCTTCCCCTTGGTGGTAGTGGACTTCTGGGCGGAATGGTGTATGCCCTGCAGGATGATAACCCCGATCATCCGGGAGCTGGCCGAGGCCTATAGGGGGAAGATGGTCTTCGCCAAGCTGAACGTAGACGAGAACCCTTCCACTGCCTCCCGGTACAACATAATGTCCATCCCCACCCTGTTGGTGTTCCGGGATGGGGAACTGGTGGACCAGATCGTGGGCGCTTCACCTCGTTCCCTGTTGGAACCTCGGCTTTCTAAGTACTTAGGATAAGGCTACCTCCATCGGTGGGATATCCTCTTCGC
Source organism: Candidatus Latescibacterota bacterium (assembly GCA_012962735.1). Lineage (GTDB taxonomy): Bacteria > Latescibacterota > 4484-107 > B68-G9 > B68-G9 > B68-G9. Next base: position 2,372 of record DTXA01000526.1, on the reverse strand, counting down.
CAGCGGTTTCGGAGGGCCGCAGTATCTCCACAGGGCGGGTACCACCCTTCTGTTCCAAGGGGAGCACGAAGGTGAAGGTGCTGCCCTTCCCAGGTTCGCTTTCCACCCAGATGCGGCCTCCGTGCAACTCCACCAGCCGCTTAGTGAGCGGAAGTCCCAAACCCGTACCCTCATACCTCCGGGAGAGGTCGTTGTCCACCTGCTCGAACTCTCTCCAGATACGTTCCTGGTCCTCCGGGGCGATGCCGATGCCGGTGTCCGAGACGCTTACCATGGCCCACTCCCCATCCAGCCCCTCGGTCTCGAGCCTCTTGGGAAGATCGTCAGGCTTGGCCCTCTTGGCTGTAACCCTTACCTTTCCCCCGTCTGGGGTGAACTTGACCGCATTCGATAGGAGGTTGAAAAGTATCTGCTTGAACATCCTGGGGTCCACCGGGACCTTATCCAGGCCTTCCCCTACCTCCATGGACAGCGAGATGTTGTGGTTCCGGGCCTTCATCTGAACCATAGAGAGCCCCTGGCGCACGAGGTCCTCCACCGAGACGGGTTCCACCCGCATCTCAACCTTGCCCGCCTCCACCCTGGAGAGGTCCAGGATGTCGTTGATTATGTCCAAGAGGTGGCGGCCGCTCTCCAAGATGTGGTCCACATATCTCTTCTGTCGGTCGTTGAGGGGTCCGGCAGCATCGACCCGGAGCAGTTGTCCGAACCCTAAGATGGCGTTGAGGGGGGTGCGGAGTTCGTGGGACATATTCGCTAAGAACATGCTTTTGGCCCGGCTCGCGTCCTCGGCCCTCCTGCGTTGGAGGTCCAATTCCCACACGAGGGCCTGGAGGCGTTCCTGGGTCCTTCGCAGCTCTGTCACATCCTGAAACCCCACAAAAATGCTTTCCCCTTCGGGGAAGGGAACAGCGGAAAGCAGGAAGGTGCGGTCCCCAAGGGAGACCTTCCTGCCTATGAGAGGCTGGCCGTCCCGGAAGGTCCCCAATATCTCACCCGCATGCTCCGGCAGGATCTCTTGGAGGTAAGGGGAGTCTCCGGCCGATCGGAAGGTCCGTCGGGCCACGGGGTTCATGTAGAGGAGCCGGCCGGAGGGGTCGCAACGGAGCACGGGGTTGGGGTTGACCTCGGGGAACTTTGCCAGGGTCTGCACCTCCCGGGTGCGGTCCTCCACGATCCGCTCTAAGGATTCCAGATGGCGCCGGAGCTTCTCCTCCAAATCCTTCTGTAGGGTGATATCCCGTTGGATGCCCACGAACCCCGTGATCTCTCCCTCCTTGCCCAGCACCGGGGAGATGGTGATGGCGGCCACGTACAAGCTTCCGTCTTTCTTTCGGTTGTACAGCTCACCCCTCCAGGTCTTCCCCTTCAGGATCGTGTCCCACATATCCTCGTATACCTCGGGAGGGGTCTTCCCGCTTTTGAGCACAGCCGGAGTCTTCCCGATCACTTCTTCCCTTAAGTACCCCACCCCCAGCTCGAAGGCGGGGTTGACGTAGAGGATGCGAGCGTCCTGATCGGTGAGAATCACGTAGTCCCCGGTGTGCTGCACCACATCGGCCAGGACCTGGAGCTCTTGCCTGAGCTGGCGCTCCTGCTTGAGGCTCTCCCTCAGAGAGTCGGTCCTGCTCTGGAGCGCCGCTGCCATCTCGTTGAAGTGGTGGAACAGACGGCCTATCTCGTCCTGCCTCTTGGTTTCCCCAGCCCGCACGTTCAGGTCCCCGGAGGCCATCTGTCCGGCCAGCTCCGTCAGCCTCCGGAGGGGTCCGGCGTACCTGCGGGGTATTAGGAAGGCAATGAGGAATACGATGGCCCCTGCCAAAACGAAGCATAGGACAATGGGCCAGCTTATGAGTACACGGATTGGATGTGGGACCTCCTCCAAAGGAGCCTGAAGCTCGACGGCCCAGCCCATCCCGGGAAGCTCGTAGGTCTCCCCTAACACCTCCCCTACCTCCTCTCGAGCCGTAGAAAGGGGTATCCGGAAGTCGTGCGGGTCCACCAAGTACACCCGAAGTCCACTCCCCCTCAAGGACGGGCTGAGAAGGGCCTCGGTAGGATAGGTCAGGCATAGGAATCCTGAGGGCTGAACCGCCAAGAGCAAGGAGACCCCCAACTCCTCGGAGAAGGACAACTCGGCAGGATGCTGGCTCCTGCGGACCTCCTCAAGGGTTTCCCGGTCGAACGGCACCTTCCCTTCCAAAGAGGTATCGGTAGAGGCCACCACTTCCCCATAAGGACCAAGTAAGGAGAGGGTTCGAGCTTTGGGAAGCCGGCCGAGAGCCTCCCGGAGCTTCAGTCGGAGGAAGTCCTTCCCAGCTTGGGAGTCCCAGGACTTGTAGGTGAGCGTATGGAGGATGGAGGTGTCCGTG
>DTXA01000525.1 GCA_012962735.1 Candidatus Latescibacterota bacterium | reverse complement strand
GCCAAAATCCCCGAACAGAAATTCTCGGCCCACGGAGCGATGGACCTCACGCTCCCCGAACTTGAAGTCCGGGTGGAGGAGGTACGCATAAAGGAGGGAGGCCTTTATCTCTTCATAGACAGCCGCCTGCCGGTAGATTCGGACATAGGAATTACCATCCCTGCCGTCCAGAAGGGGGGAAGACCCTTCTCCGACACCCTCCACTTCCGTTACGACAGGCCCCGAAGCCACATCTTCGTGGACCTTTCCGGAGCGGTGCTCAGGAGTCCGAGAGGGGGGCTTCTGGACAGTCTGTGGTATGAGCTCTCCGTGCGGACGTTGGACACAGAAAAAGACTCCCGGCCCGGGAATTTCGCCGAGGTCAGCGCCGAAGACTACATAGAAGCTAAGGCTTGGATTGACACCCTTAAGTTTTCCTATTTGAAGGGGACCCTTGTGAAGTCACAGGAGTTCGAACTTCAGGAAACCTATACAGAGCTCCCCCTGAAAGATATGCCGGAGGGGACGACGGATTGGGTGGCCTTCAAAAGTGTATTCCTAAAGCTCGCTCTACAAGGCGTTCCGATAGATATGCAATTGAAAGTGCACATATCGGCACGGAGGACAGAGGACGACGTAGTGAAAAGGGAGGAGATGTTGGACACTCTCCTGACCCTTCACCGTGGAGACCAGACTATATCGGTAGATGTGGCCCGGCTTCTAAACATATTCCCGACGGAGCTTTCCTTCGGAGGGAAGGTGACGGTCTGGGGCGATGTGGAGCTTTCGGATGCCGACACCGTAAGGGGGAATGTACACATAGACGCTCCACTTTCGTTCAAGGTCAAGGGCGGCGAGGTGAAGGTCGGAGAGATAGAATCCGTAGAGTTACCGGAGGAAGTTAGGGACGCCTTCAGGGAGGACCGAATACATGTTATCTCCCTGTTGGGGGAGGTGGTCAACCACAACCCATTGAGCGGGAGCGCCTATATCCTGGCGGATGTGGACTCTGCCTCCCTCGCGGAAGGGGGTGGGGACACCCTGGCAGCCTTCACCCTGCCCCAGCCGACCTTTGAAAAGGGAGAGATCGTCCAGCCGGGAGTAGGCCGGATATCGGTGGTGCTGGATACCACGAAGTTCTACCTGTTCCGCGGAGAGGAGATGTTCGTCAAGGCCGCCGTGCGCATAGATTCCATCGAGGACTTCGTCTCGGTCAAAGTCGATGACTACATTACTATCCAGACCCGGCTGGAGGTGAAAGGTCGGGTGAAGCTCGAGTGAGGGAGATATGAAACGACTGGGATTGCTGCTAATGCTGGGCCTATCAGGACCGGAGTCTGCCCATGGGACCCTAGAGCCTTTGCACACCGGCTTCCTACAGGCCAGGGGCGTGGACGCTTTAGTCGGAAATCCAGCCAACCTTGGACTCCCCGGAAACCCCTTCCTAAGCCTTTCCCTTTTGGACTTCAGGGCTGGGGTCTGGAACAATGTGCTATCTGTGAAGTTGTACGAGAGGTACAACGGGAAGTACCTCACCGAGGAGGACAAGGAGGAGCTCCTGGACCACTTCCGGGGGGGATGGCGGTGGGCTGGGAGGGCCTTCTTACTCCCACCTCTTTTCTCTTTCACCGCAGGCAGGTTCGGGCTTGGGGCCTTTATGGACGCGAGGACCTCTGTCACCCTGTCTAAAGCCCCTTTAGAGCTGGCTCTGAAGGGACTAGTGCCGGGAGATCGATTGGACCTCACGGACATAAAAGCCCAGGCTTACTTCATCTCCGGCGTTACGGCAGCGTACGCCCACGTATGGGACGTAAGTTCAGAATTCCTGCGGCACTGGGGGTTCTCCGAAGTCTCCACAGGGGTGGCCCTGAAGTACCTCACGGGGTGGGCGTACGCCCAGGCTGAGGTCCCCGAAGGGGAGCTTCGGATGGGGGAATATTATGCCTGGGGGAGTGGGAGGGCTGTACTCCGCACCGCAGGGGTGGACACTGCTGAATTCGTCCCCGGGCCCTCAGGGAGGGGCTTCGCCTTGGATGTAGGCGTGGCTGCGCAGGGTTCCCGGCTTTCGGTCGGGCTTGCTCTGAAGAACTTGGGAGGGAGGATCACTTGGAGGGAACGGGCCAAGCGGTGGGAATTCGCCTTCAAGTTGGATTCGCTCAACGTGGCCGGGGTGGACACTGTAGAGAAGCCTTTCACTTCGACCGATACTTCCTACGCCGTATCCGAGTTCAGTACCGCTTACCCGGACTACCTGGTGCTCGGGGCCTCTTACAGGTTCGACTTCTTCGAAGGGAAACCAGCGCCGCTCGAGGTCGTGCCGGACTCCGCAATCTCCGAGGTCGATTCCCTTCTCCCTCCGAAGCCTAAGCCCCCCAATATGCTATTCCTTCCGGTGGAATTGTCCCTGACCTACCGTCTGGGGTTCGAGGAGGGTTTCGGGATTCACAAGGGGTCCGAGCTCATCCTCGGGGTTGAAGCCGGGGCCCTCTGGGGGCATCTACCTCTTTCCCTGTATCTTCGCCTCGGCGGGGAGGAGGGGGTCGTCTGGGTCCCTGGGTTGGGACTCAGGCTGGGGCCCCTCCGGTTCTCCGTGGCCTACGCCAGCCGAGGGCATCCCCTCCCCCTGATGGGGCGAGGGGTTGAGCTGGCGATGAACTTAGCTCTATCCTTCTGAGGGCCGGTTCAGGACAGGGCTTTTAGGTTCTGCCTCAGCCTCTCGGCCTGCTCCGAAAGCTCCCGGAACCTCTCCCTCTCACGTTCCACCACCTCGGCTGGCGCCCTGTTCAGAAACTTCCGGTCCTCAAGCCTCCTCCGGGAGGACTCCAACCTCTTCTCCAGGGAGGCCAATTCCCGCTCCAGCCTCCTGCGCTCGGCTTCGACGTCTATCAGGTCCCCTAAGGGCACGAATACCTCGACCCCCCGGACCACCGCTGCCGCCGAGAGCGGCGGCCGGGACACCTCCGGGCCCACCTCAACCTGCTCCGCCTTGGCAAGCCGCTCCACGAACGCCCGCTCCCGTTTTAAGAGCATCTCCCTTTCGTCCTCCGCACACACGAACACCTGCACCCGGGCCACAGGGGGTACTCGCATCTCCCGGCGGATGTCCCGCACGGCCACCACGACCTCCCGCAGGAGGTCCATCTGGGCCTCAACTCCTTCATCTATGTCCCCGGGACGGGGGTCCGGCCAGGGGGCTATCGTTATGCTCTCGGGCGCCCCTTCCAGAAGGGACCTTATGCGCTGCCATATCTCTTCTGTCAAAAAAGGCATAAAGGGGTGCAGAAGCCGGAGTATCCGATCCATCACGTACACGAGGGTCATCTGGGCCCTGGCCCGGTCGTGTGGGTCTTCCCCCGAGAGCCGGGGCTTGACCGCCTCTAAGTACCAGTCGCAGAACTCCCCCCAGAGGAACCCATACAGAGCCCTGGCCGCCTCGTTGAACTTGAAACCTTCGAGGGCCTCCTCCGCCAGAGCCCTGGCCCTCTCCAGACGGCTCGCTATCCATCTATCCTCGAGCCTCAGGGGCCCAGCCGCATCGGGGTCGTACTCCTCCAAGTTCATAAGGACCAGCCGGGCCGCGTTCCAGATCTTGTTGGCGAAGTTGCGCCCCGGGGAGAAGGAACGCTCTACGTCCCTGTGGTCGAGGTACAGGTCGGTCCCAGGGGCAGTCCCGGAGGCTATGGTCCAGCGCAGGGCGTCAGCTCCATAGAGGTCTATGACCTCCACGGGGTCTATACCGTTTCCGAGGGACTTGGACATCTTCCGGCCCATCATATCCCGCACGGTCCCGTGTAGGAGCACGGTGTGGAAGGGGACCTCGCCCATGAACTCCAGCCCGGCCATTATCATCCGGGCCACCCAGAAGAAAAGTATCTCGGGGGCGGTAACCAGCACATCCGTGGGATAGAACCTCCTCAGGTCCTCGGTTTCATCCGGCCATCCCAAGGTGGAAAAGGGCCAAAGCCAAGAGGAAAACCAAGTGTCCAGGACGTCCGGGTCCTGCCTGAGCTCGGTGCTGGTGCATTTGGGGCACTTCGTGAGGTCCTCACGGGAGACAGATACTTCGCCGCAGTTCGGACAGGTCCACGCCGGTATCCTGTGACCCCACCAGAGCTGCCTAGAGATACACCAGTCCCTTATGTTCGTCATCCAGTGTTCGTACACCTTGATCCACCTCTCGGGGATCAGGCGTACGATTCCATCCTGCACGGCTTTAAGGGCCGGTTCCGCCAGATGCCGCATCCGCACAAACCACTGGTCCGAAAGGTACGGCTCCACTACGGTGTCACACCTGTAGCAGTGGCCCACCAAGTGGGTGTGGGGTTCTTCTTTTACCAAGAGCCCCTCCCGCCGGAGGTTCTCCAACACTCGCTCCCGACATTCGAACCTATCTAAGCCACGGTACGGACCGGCTTCCTCCGTCATCCTCCCGTCCTCGTCCATTACTACCACGGCTGGAACCCCATGCCTCCCGGCGACCTCGTAGTCGGCCGGATCGTGTGCGGGGGTTACTTTTACGGCCCCTGTGCCGAATTCCGGGTCCACGGCCCTATCGGCTACGACCGGGATGCGCCTGCCCAAGAGGGGAAGGATTGCGGTCCTTCCTATGAGCTCCTTGTACCTCTCGTCCTCCGGGTGCACGGCCACCGCCGTGTCCCCTAACATCGTCTCCGGTCGAGTAGTGGCTACCTCCACGAAGCCTCCGTCCTCTAAGGGGTACCTTATGTACCACAGCCTTCCCCGATGCTCCTTGTACTTTACTTCGTCGTCAGCTAAGGCCGTCCGGCAGCGGGGGCACCAGTTCACGATGTACTTCCCTCTGTATATAAGTCCCTTCCCGTACAGCCGCACAAAGGCCTCCCGAACCGCCTGGGAAAGGCCTGGGTCCAAGGTGAACCGGGTGCGGGACCAGTCACATGAACACCCCAAGGCCCTAAGTTGTTTTATGATGGTGTCCTCGGTCCGGTGCACCCAGTCCCAGACCCTCTCCAAGAACACCCCCCTTCCCAGATCCCATCGGGTCTTGCCCTCCCTTGCGAGCTGTCGCTCCACCACGTTTTGGGTTGCGATGCCTGCATGGTCGGTCCCTGGCACCCAGAGGGCCTCATGCCCCTCCATACGTCTTTTACGTATTAGAATGTCCTGGAGGGTATTGTTAAGTCCGTGGCCCATATGGAGCACATCGGTGACGTTGGGAGGGGGGATGACTATGGTAAAGTTGGGCTTAGGCGAGGCCGAGTCAGCTCTGAAGTACCCCCTTTCCTCCCAGGAGGAATACCATTTAGCTTCGAACTGCTTGGGGTCGTATCTGGTTGCCATACCTTCCATCGGAATATCCTCCTTATATCGCTCCGATACTTAGCTTGTCAACAAGTCTTTCAATTTCAAGCTGGCCTGAGGCTATTCTGCCTGAAATATATCTCGATCTTTCGCAGATGGCATTAAAGTCTTGACAAGTCAATAAAAAGCCCTTACCTCTGCAAATGCTAACATAACCCAAAGAAAGGAGGTAAGGGCCAATGGACAGAATTAAAGATAACAGCTTTTGGAGGATTTGGCAAGCAGAATTTAGCGGTCTTCTGAGGGTAGGTTCCCCGAAGGTCCTCCAAAGCCTCTAGTGGTTGGCCTTGGGAGTTATCCTCGGGCTTGCAAACCCTAACCAAGTAGCCCTCAACATACCCAAGGACAGACTTTACAGAACTCTGGGGAGCTTTTCTGTCGAGGACTGG
>DTXA01000524.1 GCA_012962735.1 Candidatus Latescibacterota bacterium | reverse complement strand
TCGAGCGGGAGCCCGGCGTCAGATTGATGATCACGGGCAGCGAGAACGATGACCGCCCGTTCATGAAGATGGTCGAGGAGAGCGGGGCTACCTTCGTCATCGAGGACCACTGCACCGGCTCAAGGTATTTCTGGAACGAGGTCGTCCCCGGTGGGGATCGGCTGGCCAGCATCGCCGCGCGCTATTGTGACCGCATACCCTGCCCGAGCAAGGACTGGGGCCCGACCGATCCGTCGAGGGTCAGGTTCTCCCATATCTTGAACCTAGCCCGGGAGTATAAGGTTGAGGGGGCGATCCTGATCCAACAGAAGTTCTGTGACCCCCATGAGTGTGATATCCCCTCATTGAGGCGATATTTGGAGGAGAACGGCATCCCGGTCTATTTCCTTGAGCTAGACGTTACCGTTCCTATAGGACAATTCGCGACCCGGGTGCAGGCCTTCATCGAGCAGATACGAGCTGAGGAGCTCTTTGTCTAAAGGAGGAGAGATGGCGGGAGCAAAGTATAAGACCAAGGGTCTAGAGTGCTGGGAGAAGGCTAAAGAGTTGCGGATGAAATACTACAAGGATTACGCCGAGTCACATTCCCGCGGAGGCCTCTGCTGGGAGGGAGGGGCTTGGACGTTCGATGCCATCCCCCAAGCGCTCGAGGGCGAGGTCCATCTCCTCACGGAGGAGCCCTACGGGGCCAGCGTCGGGGCCAACCCCCCGGTTCAGGTCAGATATCAGGAGGCGGCCGAGGGGAGATGGGGGTGCGCTCGGGACCTATGTGCCTATATGCGCAACTATTGGGGCTCCATCATCTGCGATGAGTACGTCTTCGGTGGACCATGGCCCAAGGGGGATTTCATCTTCCAGAATCATATCTGCTGCAGCCACGCCAAGTGGGTGCAGGTGGCGTCCGAGCTTGAGGGAGGCATCCCCTTCTTCTGCTTCGATGTCGGGGCCGGGCCTTACAATAAGATAGAATCCCGACACATAAATTACGTCGTGGAACAGCTCTACGATGGGATCGAATTCCTGGAGAAGACGACGGGAAGGAAGATAGACGATGAAAAGCTGGCCCGGAAGGTCGAGAATACCTACCGCTCGGCCTGCTATTGGGCCAAGGTATGCTGCCTCAACAAGGCCGTCCCGGCCCCCTTGGACGAGAAGACCATGTTCTCCCTGTATGTGCTGGGGACCCTGGAGAAATCGGCCGATGAGGTGGCCGACTTCTACGAGAGAGAGCTATACCCGGAGGTCCTCGATCGGGTGAAGAACCAGATCGCGGCCGTAGAGAACGAGCGATGTCGGGTGATCGGCGACAGTCAACCCCCCTGGGGATTCCTCAAGGTCCTGAGATACGTCCAGCGGAGATATGGGGTGAATCAGGTCGCCAGCCTCTATACCTTCTCCCTCATCGGGTGGTTTAAGATCGATGAGGATGGGGAGATCGTGCCCTATCCGACGCTTGAGGAACAGGGTA
>DTXA01000523.1 GCA_012962735.1 Candidatus Latescibacterota bacterium | reverse complement strand
CTACATATTTTTTGTTATCTGCCATATTTATCTCCTTGAAACAGATACCGCCATTTCATATAACGTAGGGAAACACGAAATCCTCAGCCGGGCACATCCCATAGGTATGAGGGTGATCTCCTCTTCAGGCTGATCTGATCTTATAGGGCTCTCCCTGAGCTCCTGTACGGTCTCGTTCTCCAACTTCCATCCGGGGATCCTCTTCCCCCTAACCTTTATTTCTATCGGTGCGGCCTCCACCGTCCAGGGCTGGCCGGGGACATCCTCCTTCTCCACCACCTCGAAGGACTTCTTCGGGTCCACTACCAGGCCGTAGTTCCAGGGGCTTGCAGGAAGTACCTCCCACTCGGGCCACTCATCTGTACCGCCGCAGCGCCTCCAGCTTTCCTCTATCTTCAGCGAGTAGCTCAGCGGCCCCCGGTCCACGGTCACGCTGCCGTTGCGGGGCCATTGGGTCAGGGAGACCTCCATAGGCATCTCAACTTCTACGATATCCCCTTCGGACCAGGTGCGTTCTATCCGGACGAAGGAGGGAGGTTCGGCACCTACTTCGAGCTCCCTCCCATTCACCGCTGCACGGAACTTCCTGCACCATCCCGGCACCCTGAGGTAAAGCGGGAATGTGACCGGATGGGATGCGTGTAACTCTATCCTCACGTATCCCCTAAATGGATAATCTGTTTCGCATCTTACCTTCACGAAAGTCCCATCGCCTACCTTCGCATCGACCTCAGAAGCTGCGTAAAGCCATGCGGCGAGGCCGTCGTCGGCAGTGGCCTGCCAAAGGTTCTGCGCGTACCATGGCCAACCCATAGCGACGTTGTGCTGGCAACATCGGTAGATGTGGGGGGAATAGCAGATCTGCCTTCCCTTGTTGTGGTACTCGTGGTCCTCGGAGGCATCCAGCTGGGGCTGGTTCGAAGCGGTGAGGTAATGGAGGGCCTTGAGGTCCGGCGTCATGGAGACGGGGAAGTGGTTGAGCATCATGTCCTCGCACCTGTCGGCATACTTCGGGTCCCCGGTTATCCTTCCGAGTATATAGAAGCTCTTGGCGAACTCCACCATGGCACAGGTCTCGAATCCCTGCCTCGGGTCCGTGCAGCCCGGGCGGATCTGTTCGTCGGCAGCGAATATCCCCCTGGGCTGTTGTCCCCACGTGGACATGTGCTGGGCGTACCAGTATTCGGTCGCTGCCAAGTGCCAGGAGAGTTTGGACTGAAGGTAATAGTTGCCCTGATACCTGAAACGCTGCGTGAAGTTGACCACGTGGTGGTCCAGCCATTCGTCCTGAGGAGGTTCTATGTGCATGTAGAAGCGGGTGGCCAGGTCCAGAAGCCATCTTTCCCCTGTGTAGCTGTAGAGCCAATATATGTGCGGAAGCATGTCGCCCGCCCTGTCCGTCTGGACGAAGGGCCTCCAGTCCCCGAACTTCTCCTTCCTTTCCCCGCTTCCTACCCTCGGCACGAACATTTCCTCGGGTATGTTCCGACAGAATTCGAAGAAGCGCAGCATAAACGGAACGACCCGTCCGTCCCCGGTATGTTCGTGATGGCTGACCACGGCGTCCAACATGATCATGTGGGGCCAGAGGTCGCATACCCTACTTCCGTCCTTGCCCACAATGCATCTTAGGGACCTCGGTCCGAAGTAGCCGTCCTCTTCCTGGCTCCTGAACACCGCTTCTATCCAACGTCTTGCCTCGGAAAGCAAGCGCTCATTTCCGGTCAGCACTGCAAGGTCGTGGAATCCCCTGAACCAATATGGCTGTTCCTCCCATCCCTCCCCGTGCTTGGAAAGCCAGCCGTTATCCGGCCTCAGAAAGCTGCTGAGTTCGGTCAGCCTTCCCGTCATCCCCTCGGCCATGAGGTCCAACTGATGCCTCAGCCAGCCCTTCGGCCGCACACTTCCCAAGGGGAGCTTGACAAGGGGGTTCGACAGCAGCGGAGGCCTGTTCGTCGGATAAAAGGAGTTGGACCTCTCCGTACTTGGCTTCCTCACTACGCTCACACGCATAGGTCACTTCCTCCGTGAGGTAGAGGTCGCTCCGACGCACCCCTTAGGCTCTATGGAAAGAAGCTTGCACAGCTCCAGGAGTTTCTCCCTGAAGTCACCGTAGGCTATCGCATAATGTTGGCTTGCGAGGTTCTGGGCTACGTCGTCCCCTTTTCCGTCCAGTATGACCTCCATGGAGGGGTAGGGGAGACATCCCACCTCCCTGAAGGGTCTGGGCTTCTTGGCCTCCCCCGTTACTATGTGCATCTTGAAGGACCTGTCCCTGTTGTACCCGAGCCTCGCAAGGGTGACCCTCCCCTCTTTGTATAGGCTGCAGTTGGCCACCCCTTCATAAAGCACCTCTGTCTTGCCGACCTTTGGCCTGCCGTCGCAGAGGCCGAAGGGTGCGTACCCACAGGCCCCGACCAATATCCTGTCCTCCTCCACGGTATGTATATCCCCGTAGCTTACTATCCCTCCCGTGAGGTAATGGAGCATAAGCTGGGTTACTATCAGGGGGATGTCCCCCTCGCAGGAGCAGGGGACCTCGTTCCCGAGCATGGAAAGTGGTATGCAAGGGACCGATCTGTAGTATTTGGAGAGCTCGTACTGGCACTTGACCTGCAGGCCTGACCAGTTGTTCTCCTCCACCAGACCCTTCAGGGCCCTGTACATCTTCAAGGAGACCCTTAGGTCCCCCTCGGTCACGCCCTCCCCTATCTCCCATCCCTCCTTCGCCTCCTTCACCAGCTCCTCGACCTCATCGTCCCCTATCTCCTCCGTCCTCCTGACTACGACGTACTGGTCCATATGGTGCACCTCCACCCCTAACCTTTCCCTCAGGGGGAGGTGGTCGAAGCAAGCTGTATACATGCCCATGGAAGCGTATCCCAGAAGCCCTACTGTTGAACGCCTCAGCCTGTGGGCAGCATGGGCAGCCTTAGAGAAGAGCGATACCTGGCTTTTAACCCTCTCCTCCTCCGGCATGCCGTAGACGAACTTGAAGTTCAGGCCCAGCTCCTCGAACGTCTGCCTTACGACCCCAGCCCCGGGCATCGGCCCCAAGGTCATCCATTCGCCACCCTCCTTGAACATCG
>DTXA01000522.1 GCA_012962735.1 Candidatus Latescibacterota bacterium | reverse complement strand
GGACCCTCATCCTCTGCTGGAGGTAGAACTGTCGGTGGTCCTCCTGCATGTGGCTTCTGACCCTGTCCTCTATCTTCTCCTCAAGTTTGAGGATCTCCTGCTCCTGGACCAACATCGTCAGAAGTTTGTCCAACAGGGCCTCCAAGCTCAGGGCCGAAAGGAGCTCCTGTTTCACCTGAGGGGGGACCGTCAGGTGGGCGGACATGAAGTCCGCCACCTTTGCCGGGTCCTCCTCACCCTGTATGCCCATGAGCACCTCGTCGGGGACCTGGCGGTTCAGGCGCACATACTCCTCAAAGTACGCTCGCACCCGGCGAACCCGGGCCCGGAGTTCGAGGGAATCCTGTCCCTCGAAGGGCAGAAGCCGCACCTGGGCCCAGTAGGCCGGCCCGTTCCGGAAGAACCGCACTATCTGGGCCCGTGCCACCCCCTCTAAAAGTACCTTAGCTATGCCGTTGGGCAGTCGCATCGCCTGCACTACCCTGGCCACCACGCCGACAGGATGTAGGTCCTTCCTGCTGGGCTCTTCAACCTGGGGGTCCTTCTGGAGCACCAGGAAGAGCATCCCATCCCCTTCCACGGCCACGTTCAAGGCCTCCAAGGACCTCTCCCGGGCCACCAAGATGGGAGCAACCATATGGGGGAAGAAGGTCTGGTCCCTGAGCGGGATCATGGGGAGCCGGGCGTGTTGGGCCTCCAGACGTCTACCAGGCATATATCTCCTCCGTCAGAACAGCTTACCAAAGAGCACCTTGCGGACCATCTCCACGTCCTCGCTGTTGCGCCATCGTATCCGCGCCTCCTACGCATCCTCCACAATCTCCTTTAAAGATAATACATTCCCAGGTCGAGGACAAGGAAAGCCGATTCGAAGCTTCCCTACTATCGGCGTCGGAGGCACGAGGGACCTCACCCCCCTTTCAAGGCACGGGCTATCTTCCCGGCCACATCCTCTATCCGGTCCTCCTCCCAGTCCGGGGATATGGCGATGTGGACGGTCCGGCTCAGGAGGTCCAGGGTGCGGGGGCACATTTCGGGGTGGTATTCGGGCAGCCTCCCCTGGTAGTGGGGACAGGTGTACGGGCACCCTTCGGGGGTGGGGGTCTTACGCTCGAGGATGTGCTCCCAGTAGGTGTAGATGTGCCAGTCCCGCACCGTCTTGTCGTAGATGCCCCCAGCCGGCACCCCCTCCAGGTGTAAGTTATCTATCATCTCCCTGGCCCTTTCGGCGGTGGGGGCGAACAGGATCAGGCACTGGGCGGCGTCCCCATCGGGGTCGTTCACGGGCTGAAGCTGGACCCCCCGAAGGCTCTCTAAGCGTTCGGTCAGGAGCTTCTTGTTCTTCCGGCACCGCTCTAAGTATCCGTCCAGTTTCCTCAACTGAGCCAGGGCGATGGCCCCGTGTACCTCGCTCATCCGGTAGTTCTCCCCGCAGAATAGTTCCCCGGGCATCTTCTCCCTGGCGTACCGGTCGGGGCGCCAGCAGGCGGCCGTGTCGTGATAGCTCTGGGCCCTTATGTACACCTCCTCGTCGTCTGTGACCACCATCCCTCCTTCCCCGCTGGCCACGATCTTGTAGAAGTCGAAGCTAAAGCAGCCAGCGTCCCCGAACGTGCCCAGCCACCTCCCCCTGTACCGCCCGCCACAGGCCTGTGCTACGTCTTCTATGATCTTCAGGCCGCTTTCCCGGGCGATCTCCATAAGGGCGTCCATATCAGCCGGGAGCCCCCGCATATGCACGGGCATAATGGCCTTGGTTTGGGAGGTCAGCTTCCGCCGCACGTCCTCAGGGTCGAGTGTGAGGGTCTCGTCAACCTCCGCTATCACCGGGATGGCCCGGGCCACCACCGCGGCCGAGGCGGTTGCGAAGAAGGTGTAGGCGGGCACTATTACCTCATCTCCGGGCCCTATACCACAGGCCACCAGGGCCGCTATGAGGGCCGAGGTTCCGGAGTTAACAGCCAGGGCATATCGAGCCCCGGACTTTAGGGCGAACTCCCGCTCGAGCTGGACTACCTTACCGGGCTCTGGGCCGTAGTACCGGAAGAGGTGGGGAGGGGACTCCGGGAGGTTCTCCGCAAGGAGCTGGTGTATCTTCTCACGTATCTTGGGTTTCAGGTTCCAGAGGTCCACGATCTCCATTAGCTCTTCGTTTCCCATATGCATAGCAGTCCTCCTTTATAACTTGGGAGCCCCTAAGTCTTCAGTTATTAGACCGAAGACATTTTTAAAGTGGACGCTCATTTTTAGAGATATATTGTTGCCAATCTCGGAAGAAATACGTATATTTTGGAGGGGAGACAGGAATGAACCCGAGCACGGACATATCGGTCGTTGTCCCTCTCTTCAACGAGCAGGAGGGCCTCCGGGAGCTATACGGGAGACTCCGGCGGGTGTTAGAGGGGATGGGGCATAGTTGGGAGATGGTGTTCGTGGACGACGGCTCCACCGACGGCTCCTTCAGGGAGCTAGAAACGCTCTACCGTGAGGACCCCCGGGTAAGGGCCTTCCGCTTCCGGCGGAACTATGGCAAGGCGGCGGCCCTGGCCTTGGGCTTCCGGGAGGCTCGGGGGGATGTGGTGGTCACGATGGATGCGGACCTCCAGGACCTGCCGGAGGAGGTCCCGAAGCTCGTGGAGAAGCTCGATGAGGGGTACGACCTGGTCTCCGGCTGGAAGCGCCGGCGCAGGGACCCTATTTCCAAGCGCCTTCCCTCTAAGGTGTTCAACTGGATCACCTCCCGACTGACAGGGGTGCCCCTCCACGACATCAACTGCGGGCTGAAGGCGTACCGCAGAGAGGTTGTAAGGGAGCTCGATGTATACGGACACCTCCACCGCTTCCTTCCGATTTTGGCCTTCCGGCAGGGATATAGGGTTGGGGAGGTGGAGGTGGCGCACCACCCCCGCCGGTACGGCCGGAGCAAGTATGGACCTGGAAGGTTCGTGCACGGGTTTCTGGACTTTATGACCGTGCTGATGCTGACGAAGTACCTCACCCGCCCATTGCACTTGTTCGGCGGGGCTGGGTTGGCTTTCTCAGCTGTGGGCTTCGGCATAAACCTATATCTGGTGTACTTGAAGTTCCGGTACGGCCATCTGATGGGGAGGTATCCCCTGCTGTGGTTGGGGATATTGCTTATGGTAGTGGGGGTGCAGCTTTTCTCCACAGGGCTTTTGGGGGAGCTGATATTGAACTTGCGTAGGGAGGAGATCTTCTATTCCGTGCAGGAGCGCTTGGACTCTACGGATGCCGCTTGAAGACCACGTCCCCATACCTCACCCTCAGCTCCCTGGCGACGGCCTCGCACTTATCCTTGAGGATGAAGTAGACCGGGTAGGGTACCCCTATACCGTCCGAGCCCGTGTCCACCACCCGGGCTACCTCCCCCATCCCCACCCCCTCCGCATCCTTCCGGAGAGCATCGTTGATGCAGGGTCCACCCCGGACGGCGAACGCCACCTCGCAATCCACAGCCCAGCGGAGCTCCTCTATCAGCACTTTGTCGAGCACGATCTCCCCAGCGTTGTCCCCGATGTAGAGCAACCTCTTCGCGTTCTCCAGCTCCTCCCTGAACAGGGGAAAATCGTCCACGGCGAACGGGACCTTCAACACGGATACAGGGTATACAGTCTAACACTGCTCGCATTCTCCCTCCTTCAGAACCTGTCCGACCACCACATATACGGGTACCCCTGGGGAAAAAGGGCCTCGGCCACAGGAAGGAACTCTGGGGGTAAGAAGACACCTTCCTCAGAGGCGACGTCCCATGCGGCCCTGTACCCGAAAAGCAACTGTATCAACCTCGCCTGGGGGAGGACTACCTCCGGAGCCCCTGGCTGGGTAGGGCCCACCTCCACCCCACCACCCTCCGCCCTTATCCCAACGGAGCCCTCCTCCGTGCGGATGGAGATGGCTCCCTCCCAGTCGGCCATATGGGAGGTCCTAAGCCTCCGGGATAATTCCCCGGAGAGCTTGGAGAAGAGCGCTTCCAAGTTCACGATCCTGGCCATGCCTCCACCGTTACGGGGAAAGACCTGTAAGGTCCGGCACCCGTACCTGCGCAGGAATATCGCAAAGGGATGGTCCGGGGGCATCTCCAGTTTGACCTCCCCGTGTCCATGTCTCCTTGCTCTCTCCCCGACCCCGGCAGCCAGCCAGGGAAAGGCCTCTGGGGAGGAGTACCCCACCTCGGCCACGGCCGTGTGCTCCTCGGTTGCGTCGAAGACGAGGTACCCCCGACCGCCCTTTAACACCCATACCTCGGGGTCCACGTACCAGCTCGTGCCTCGGACGAATCCCCTCCAAGTATCCGGCCTCCGAACCACAGAGCCCGTGCGCAGGCGGTTGTTCTCCTTGTATATATCCAGCACAGCATTCCGGTCCCCTTCGGCATACTTCCGGAAGTCCGAGATGTCCTTCGGGAGGTCTTTCTCCAGCAAGCTTAAAGAGCACTCGGGCAGGGCCGAGGCGTACCCAAAGCGGTGGTAAAAGTCGGGGATGCCAAAGAGCAAGGAGAGGTCGTGCCCCTCCTCCCGCATATAGTCCAAAGCATCCTCCAACACCCTCCGGGCGAAGCCCCTCCTTCGATACTCCTCGTGAGTCCAGACCCCTCCGATGCCCCCGGCCCGCACGGTCGCCCCTCCCACTTGCACCTTTAGGTCGTGTACGTAAAGGTGGCTGACCTCCCTGCCATCAGAGAACAGCTTTATCGCACAGACCCCTTCCTCAGGCTCCCTCCGGAGCTCCGGGACTTGACAGATGCGGGATGAGTTTGTACCTTCCTTCATACGGTCGAGCGCCTACAAACCCTCAATTTGGGAGGGGTTGGGTGGAGGCCCCGGATATAGCTGAGGTCCATAGAGATTTCCGGCTCATCGTCCTGAACGGAGCCCTCTTCATACTCGCCTTCACTTTCATCAACCCTGGCATCGTCCTGTCGGCCTTCATCTACGAGCTCACCGGGTCCGATGTGCACGTGGGCCTGGTGAACGCACTTTTCGGGGTCGGATGGTTCTGGCCCCAGATATTTGTATCCCACCTCGTGCAGCACAGACAGCGCAAGATGCCGTTCTACCGACTGGCGGTTTTCCTGCGTGTAGGAGGCATAGCGACTATCACCCTTTTGACCTTCCTGATGGGAGGGAGAGGCTTCCAGGCTTTCTTCTGGGTCTTTCTCTTTTTCCTGTTCTTTTACTCCTCCTCCGGCGGGATCGGGATGGTCCCTTGGGCTGACATCGTGGGCAAGGTAGTTCCCTTAGAGGAACGGGCCAGGCTTTTCAGCCTGCGACAGTTCTACGGGGGGATATTGGCGTTCCTCGCCGGGTTTCTGGTCCAGTACGTGCTCAGCGAGCGGAGCGGCCTGGCGTTCCCCTATAACTACGGCGTGCTCTTTGGGCTTTCCACCGCCTTCGTGGTGGCCGGCCTGGGGGTTTTCCTCCTCGTGCGGGAGCCCGTCCATCCCGTGCCCAAACGACGGCGCTCCTTCTGGGGGCATATGGCCGACGGCCCCAGACTGCTCAAGCGAGACCTGGACTACAGGAAGTACCTCTTGGCCCGGGTGCTCTGGAGCTTTGGCATGATGGGTATACCTTTCTATGTGCCCTATGCTATAGACCGGCTGGGGGTGCAACCCTCTGCGGTCGGGACCTTCCTCTCGGTGAGCATGGCCAGCCGGGTGCTCTCCAACCTGATCTGGGGCAGGCTCGGGAGGAGAGGAAACCGGCGCATCTTGGCGGCCGGGACATTCTTGATATCCTCGGGGGCCCTCTGGGCCGGAGTCGTTCAGTTCCTGCCTGAGGGGATGCGCATGGCCGGGTACTTGGTCACCTTCGTGGCCAGCGGGGCCGGGGTGACGGCCATCAACATCGCCAATATAGCCTATCTGTTGGAGATCGCCCCCTCCCAGATTCGGCCGACCTATGTAGGCTTTATCAATACCTTCGCCGCCCCTCTCACCCTCGTGCCGCTCTTGGCGGGGTTCGCGATCCGGTACATCTCCTACCCCTCCCTCTTTCTCGTCTCGTCGGTCTTTGGGCTGGCTTCGACCTCGGTCGCCTTGAGCCTCAGTCGAAACCGGACGACCGGGATGTGATCCCTGTTAGACTTCGCCCTTCTCTATGATACAGGCGTACCAACGTCCGCTTTCCTTGACCACCCGCCTCTGTGTACTATAGTCCACGTACACCAGCCCGAACCGCTTGGTGTACCCGAAGGCCCATTCGAAGTTGTCCATTAGAGACCAGACCATATATCCCCTCAGGTCCACGCCGTCTCCGACGGCCTGGTCTGCCTGGAGGAAGTGCTTCCTGAGGTAATCTACCCGCTTGGGGTCCTCCACCCTCCCATTCTCCAGTTTATCGGGGAAGGCAGCCCCGTTCTCGGTGATGTAGATCCGGGGTCCCCAGTACCTATCCCGGATCCAGGTTAGGATCTCGTATAGCCCCTCGGGGTAGACCTCCCATCCCATATCGGTGTGGGGGGCGTCCTGGCGGACGGAGCGAGCGGAGAGGAACGGGTCCTCGGGGTCGTGCGCCAGGACCGACCTGGTGTAGTAGTTTACACCTACGAAGTCCATGGATTCCTTCACCTTTTCCACTTCCCTCTCCCATCCTTCGGGGAGGGCCCAGCCGAACCTGTCCACCACCGGCTCGGGATACTTCCCGAAGAACAGGGGGTCCAGGAAGAGCCTGTTGAGGTACGCATCCCAGCGCTCGGCCGCCTCCCGGTCGGCGTCGGAGGAACTTGCGGGGTGCTGGGGGCCGAGGTTCACCGCGATGCCGATCTCCCCCTTCCCCTCCGCCTTGAAAGCCTTTACTACCTCGGTATGGGCTAAGAGCTGGTGGTGCACTGCCCTGAAGGCTGCGAATATGTCCCGCATACCGGGGGCGTGTACGCCGGTGGCGTACCCCAGGTGCGCCGTTACCCAGGGCTCGTTCAGGGTGATCCAAAGTCTCACCCTGTCCCCCAACCTCCGGAACATCGAGCGGGCGTAGCCAGTAAACCATCCGATCACTTCGGAATTGGCCCATCCTCCCCTGTCCTGGAGGGCGGCGGGGAGGTCCCAGTGGTAAAGCGTGACCATCGGCTCTATCCCGGCCTCCAGGAGCCCATCGACCAGCCTTTCGTAGAACATGATGCCCGCCTCGTTGACGCGGCCAGTACCTTCTGGGAGGACCCTGGGCCAGGCCACCGAGAACCTGTATGCCTTAAGCCCCAGCTCCCGCATAAGCGCAATGTCCTCCCTCCACCTCCTGTAGTGGTCGCAGGCGACGTCTCCCGTGTGTCCCTCCTGGACGTTCCCAGGGGTGTGGGAGAACCTGTGCCAGATGGAGGGTCCCGCCCTGTCGGCAAGCGGAGAACCCTCTATCTGGTAGGATGCGGTCGCAGCGCCCCATAGAAACCCCTCCGGAAACCGCCCGGCCATAGTCCCCTCCTTCGAAGTCCTGAGCTTTAATTTGACCAAGTCTAACGACAACTGAGGATCTTCCTGTGTTCGCCTGAGCCCTCAGAGGGCGATAAAATGCACAGATAAGCGGAAACAAATATGATGCTGAGGCCCTTGTGCTTTCGTCATACGCCTTAAAGCGCATTCCGTAGCCCAACCTCCCCAGCCAATACCCCGTACCCTCCGGCCTCCCCGCAACACATTATCTTCCAGTGGTAATCCAGCCGTGTCCAATACGCCGACCGCTTCCGCCAGGTCTCGAGAAACGGCTCCAGCGCCTGTTTGACCACCCCCTCTGAGATGGCATCCGAGAAAAACAGGCCACACAGGTCCGCCGCAAGGCTTATCCCCGCCGCCACGTTCAGCATAGAGTGGTCGCATCGCATAGGCCAATGGGCCTGGCGATCCATTCCTCAAAGATACATCATCCGCTGTCTCTTGCCGGACTTCCTCAGGCTTCAGCCTCCTTCCTCGCCTCCTTTGCGAAAAGCTCCCCTATCCCGGCTATGCTTCCCAATATCCCCATAGCCTCGTATGGGAGGAATATCTTGGTCGCCTTCCCGTCGGCGATCGTCTGGAGGGCCTCCAAGTATTTGACCGCCAGAAGGTCGTTGGTGGGCTTGCCCTGGTGGATGGCGGAGAACACGGTCTGGATAGCCTGGGCCTCGCCCTCTGCAACGGTCAGCCGCCTATACTTCTCCGCGTCTGCCACCTTCTTTATCGCCTCAGCCTCCCCCTCAGCCTTAAGGATGGCCGCTTGCCTCTCCCCCTCGGCCTTCCTTATCGCCGCCTCCCTGGTCCCGTCCGCCTCCAAGACCATAGCCCTCCGCTCCCTCTCAGCCTTCATCTGGCGGTGCATAGCCTCGGTTACGTCCCTCGGTGGGTCTATCTTCTGTATCTCCACCCTGGTCACCCTCGCGCCCCATCTGTCGGTGGCATCGTCGAGGATCTGACGGAGCTTGGTGTTTATCGCCTCCCTCGATGTGAGGGTCTCGTCAAGTGCCATGTCACCGATAAGGTTCCTGAGATTTGTCTGGGCGAGCTTTGTGGCCGCGGTGTAGAAGTTGGCCACGTTGTAGATGACCTTGACCGGGTCTGTGACCTCGTAGTACACGACAGCATCCACCGATACCGCCACGTTGTCCTTGGTGATAACGTCCTGGGGGGGAACGTCCACGACCTGTTCCCTCATATCAACCTTGAACATTCTCTCTATAAAGGGGACTACTATAGTTAGGCCGCTGCCCACGGTCCGCTGGTACTTCCCCAGCCTCTCGATAACCCCCTTCTCCCAAGGCCTTACTATGCGTATGCTGGTGACGGCCAAGACCACCACCACTACGGCGACGATGATGAGTAACGCTGGCATCTTAAACCTCCTTTGTAACCCCAAGTGGAGAATTATTCCTTGGAGATATATTTCTGCGGACGATCAGATGTGCTCCGCTTATCCCGACCACCTCCACCTTCTCCCCCTCCTCTATCGCATCTCCGCCTATGCTTTCCGCCCGCCATTCCTCCTTATCCACCCTAACCCTGCCGCTGTCGGTTTCGGGGTCTATCCTCTCTAAGACCACCCCGGTCCTGCCTATCACCCTGTCAGCTCCTACCTTCTCGGGCGATTCCTTAGTCACCTTCTGGGCGAACTTCCTGGACAAGATCACCAGAACTCCGGAGACGACCGTAAACGCCCCCCACTGATACGCCGGGACGAGGCCCAGGTAAGCAAGCAGGGCGGCGGCCGCAGCTCCTACGCCGAGCCACAGGAGGAAGAACCCAGCGGTGAATATCTCGCCCACGACGAAGATCGCCGCCAAGATCGCCCATACCAGCCATATGTCCACCTTTTCATCACCTCCTTACCGGCGAAACGTCAGATATATACCGAGGTTCACAGCCCCAAGCACGATGAACCCGGAAGCACCTGTGACCCCCACTGTAAGGTCGCTGCCGCCTTCTACGAGTACGAGGGCGAGCCCGGATGTAGCATTAAGGGAGCCGTGGAGGATGGACGCTGCTATAACGGATTTCGCCTTCAGCCTTATGAAGTTGAAGATAGGGGAGAGGAACATACACCATACGGTCATCATGAGGGCACCGACGACTGGATGCTGGGGATAGTTGTGACCCTGGAGGATCAAGGGGGCGTGCCATATCCCCCAGATCGCACCTATCAGGGCCGATGACCTCCAGAACCCCAGAAACGAAA
This sequence comes from Candidatus Latescibacterota bacterium, assembly GCA_012962735.1. Classification (GTDB taxonomy): domain Bacteria; phylum Latescibacterota; class 4484-107; order B68-G9; family B68-G9; genus B68-G9. Next base: position 4,721 of record DTXA01000522.1, on the reverse strand, counting down.
GCTCCCTGTAGAGCAACCCCCTCCAGCCGAGCTCCTCCCCAAATCCGGCGATTGCGTTTATGGTTATACCGGCGATCAACCCCTGGATCAGCCCGAACCAGAAGGGATGCACTGGAAGCATCTCGGCCTGGTGCCTCATAGCCTCGAGCCTTTCTGGGGGCAACACGCCCTTGAACCTCTCGAAAAACCCCGCCATCTCGGGGGAATACTCAACGCCGGGCAAAAGGAGACTGACCCCGAAGGTCGCAAGGGCCACGGCAGGCGGGAGGAGCCATGCGAAGAGCCACCATCTGTTTAACTTCCAGGATATTCCGAGGGGCTTCTTTATAGGCTCCTTGTGAAACTTCTGGACAGCTATGGCCATCACCATCGGGACGAACATATAGCCGGCAGCCATCAGGTATGCGCCTGGAGTGTTCCACTTCCCCCCGAGGGCCGCGAAGAGGAAGGCCGAGATGTAGTTGAAGAGGAAAGTAAGGCTGAGGAAGAGGAGTACCTTTTTAATCTCCCTTCTCATATACGCTCACCTCCTTCTGGACAACTGCTCTATTACGTTGCTCAGGGTGATCTCAGGGACGAGCTCCCTTAAGCTCTCCTCCTTGAGTATCCCCTGCTCTTCGGCTCCTTCTCTACGACCCTGACTCTTGAGGTTCCCATCTCCAAGCTTCTCCGCCAAGGGAGAACGCTGGGAACCCTCGTGGCTATCTCTGCCATGGCCACTACGCTGTTTACGTTCTTCCTCAGTTTCGGGGGCCTGGAGCAGGCCCGGCCGCTCCTCCGCAAAGCGGCCTATAAGTTCGTCGTAGATCTGGCGAAGTCCGTCTGGTCAGTCATCTCCTCCTCTTTTCTGGTTCCTCTTTGGGTTCTCCCTGGCCTTATGGGCCCTCATATGAACTGCCAATCCCCGTTTGGATTTCATCTCTCTGCCGCATATCGGACAGATGTATGCGATAGTAGGAAGATCCATCCTTAAGTTCCTCGCTTTGATATCAAAATTACCTAAAAGGGGAGTATACGTCAACAACTTTCTGTGTACGGTCGTGAGCATAACGCCCAAATCCGACCTCCTGAAGATATAAGAAAGGGCCGCACAAGCTCTTGTGCGGCCCCCAGGATGCGATACATCGGGTACTCCCATCTCCTAAGGCTGCTTCTTCTCGACCTCCTCCATTCGGGAGGAGTGAAGGAGAACTCATCGTCCTTCAAGGGGATGTTGAGTTGAACCTCGCTGTACTCCAGGCTCATTATCTCAACGCCCTTCTCATCGTACATTGCCTCCTTGTAGAGGAGCCCGTCCTTCGCCCCTATCCACACCTTGCCCTAAATTAACCAAAAGCCGGCTATATGTCAACTATTTTCGGCCTTGTCGGCAAAGTCTTGGTAACTCCTATCCCAATACCCCCATAGTTTCCTTAAGTTTCGCTGATGTAACTGTATCGGGCATCGACGTAATTCACCTCCAAAGCCTTTTCTACTTCAGAACTCCCTACACAACCTCAAAATCCACCTGCGAAATCCAAAGCAGGGATGTTGAAATCCCCCTCAGCTTCCCTAAGGGCTTCAGGTCCCCATTCCCCACTATGTTCACCAGGACGACCTCTTCCCAGTCGCTGTTTACGACCACGAGGCCTGCGAACTTCCCTCGCCCGCACGATCGGCTCCCATCCTTCCTTCTTGAGCCTTTCGGTAAGGGCCTTAAGCCTCCTGTCTATCTCCATAAGCTTCTTTTGAAGCTCTCCCTGCCTTTCCCCTATCTTCTCTAAGGAGAAAGTGCGCACCTGGATGAGGTATATGTTCTTAAGCAGGTTGTATAATGTGGAATCCTGGTCCCGTGTCATCTCCGCCACCATGTCCAAAAGGGGCTTTTTGATGTATACTTCGACCATCTCCTCTGAATCCTCGAACCCCTTTATTCTCGAGAAGCCCACATAACCCAGCATTTTCTCCACAAGCTCCTCCCCTGTGAAGGCAGGATCTGCAGAAAGCATTACACCCACTATAGCCCACCACATAGTTCATCCCCCTTTTTGTGCCCCAAAGTAGGGGTGCCCCGCAATGCCCCCAATGCGACCTGAGGGCTTTTGGCGATGGGACGGCACACCTGCTCAGACATTACTTCCTCCTCTAACATAACCTCCGTCCTCTGAATAGACCGGAGGAGGAAGGAGGACGTTGGGAAAAAATCAAGGCCGGGGTCACCCGGCCTACAGGTTCCAGAAGTTTAATAAGCAAAGATTACTCCTCCAAACGAGCATAGGTTCCCCACTTACGTGCGGATACACCTTCCTACCTCGTTCCCGGACATCTTCCCCTCCTCCCGGGTTCAACGGACGTACTGGAACACTGCCTCCTGCTCCCTGCGCAGATGCTCCAGGCCGAACTTAAGGCCGGAGTCCAACTGCTCCTTAGGTATGACCCCCTTCCTTGCATCGTAGGGCGACGCCCCCTTGGGCAGGGGCTCCAGCGACACCCCTCCTCCGTAGCCTATGTCGTGCAAAGCTCGCAGGGTCTCCCTCCAGTTCATCGTCCCCTTGCCCGGGGCCTCTCTGGTATTGTCCGCAGCGTGCAGGTGCTGTAACCAGTACCCTCCCGCCCTCCGGATCGCATTGGGGATCCCGTCCCCCTCCTCTATCTGCATATGGAAGGTATCCCCCATAATCCGCACCCATTCGTTGCCCACCCTGCGGGCCATGTCTAAGGCGTCCTTGATGCTGTTCACCAACCCGACCTCATAGCGATTTATAGGCTCGATCGTGAGGAGGACCTTACACTCCCTGGCGTACTCCCCTGCCTTCTGAAGGGAATCCACCGCCCACTTCATATCCTCCTCTTTGGAGCGGAAGTACTGGGGCACCCCCACCAAGCTCGGGACGACCAGTACACTCCTGGCTCCTACCCTCGACGCCAAGTCTATACAAGCCCTTACATAATCCACAGCCCTCTGCCTCTCCTCGGGGTCGTAGTGGCTCAGGGCCCTCAGGTCCCCCTCCTCAGGACCGGGATGCATCCCGCAGATGGATATCACCCTGAGGTTATGGTCTTCGACCAAGCGGGACACTTCGCCGGCTTTGTATACCTTGGGCTCGCCCACAAGCTCGATCCCATCGTAGCCCAGACTCGCCACCCTCTGGACCACTTCTTCCAGGGACACTTCTCCGAATATCCAACTGTTCACGAAGAACTTGATCTCCCGCATAGTGTCCTCCTTGGTTAGGTCGAGGTTGCTGGCCACATCTCTCTTGGCTATATCTCTAACTCCTGGATGTAAAGAGACAACCGCCGTAGCATTATCCGGACGATAGGCGTTCTCTAGTATCCACAGGGTTGCCGGTTCCCGTAGTGCTCAAGGTAGCGCATATCCCTGCCGAGCTATACTTCAGCCAGGAACAGTGGTAGTCCAGGAGAATATTAACGTGGAAAAACAGGCGTGAGGATCGAAATGATACCGAATACGCCCGTTGAAGACAAATATACGAAATTCTCTTGTCCAAACCCAGCCTGTTGTTTGTTCAACCAGACTGGTCAGGGCAATATCGTCCACCGTTCTAAGCATATTGAACGACTGCACGGTCTGTGGTCAGGAGTTCTCTGAGCAGGAAGGCACCCTGATAGAAAACAGCAAGTTGTCCGAAGAACAAGTGGAGCGCCTGTTGAAGCGTCAGCGCTGAGGGTTCTGTGATGAGGGGAGTGCCGACATCTGTGGGGTAGATATCAACACGGTGCATTTCGAAGCCGCGTGGTGGGGTTAAGGCCTGGATTCACATGGCCTTGGTCATGGGGAGTTTGTTCTTGCTTTGGGTGGACGTGGGCCCTCGCACTCAGGAGATGGCAGCGGGGATGCTTGCCCAGGCGGTCCGACGAGCCCTCTTGACAGAGCGTCGTACATAGCGTACATTGGCCTAAGTGGGGGTCGGATGCGCTACATAGACGCTTTTCAGGATGGAGATCTAGCCCGGAAACTGGCCCATGCCATCCGGGAGCTGATACAGGGCCAGGAGTTCTCCTTCATGGAGGTCTGCGGCACCCATACAGTGTCCGCATTTCGTTCGGGGTTGCGCTCCCTGTTGCCCGAAGGGTTGGAACTCCGCCCCGGGCCTGGGTGCCCGGTGTGCGTGACCCCGAACGCGTACTTAGACCGGGCCATAGCCCTGGGCCGGAGTGGAGTAGTTTTGGCTACTTTCGGGGATATGCTGCGGGTGCCGGGGTCCTCCTCCAGCCTGCTCCGGGAGCGGACCCGGGGGATGCGGGTGCAGGTAGTCTATTCCCCTTTGGACGCCCTAAGGCTTGCTCAGGAGACCGACCGGACGGTGGTCTTCTTGGCCGTGGGGTTCGAGACTACGGCACCTGCCGTGGCGGCGACGGTGTTGGAGGCCCGGAGGAGGAACATCCACAACTTCCGGGTTTTGGTGGCCCACAAGCTCATCCCCCCGGCTATGCAGGTCCTTTTAGAAGACCCGGATGTTCGCATAGATGGGTTCCTCTGCCCCGGTCACGTGAGCGTGGTCATCGGCTCCCAGCCCTATCGATCCCTGGCCGAGGACTGCGGGGTTCCCTGTGCCATAGCGGGGTTCGAACCCTTGGATATGCTGCAGGGGATATATCTTTTGGCGCGCCAGCGGGTAGAGGGGAGGGCAGAAGTGGAGATCGCCTATCGGAGGGCAGTGCGTCCTGAAGGCAACACCAAGGCACGCAGATTAATAGATGAGGTCTTCAAGGTAGTG
>DTXA01000521.1 GCA_012962735.1 Candidatus Latescibacterota bacterium | reverse complement strand
GTTCGTGGGAGTATTCTATCAGTACATGGCGAATTCTATCCACATCTTTAGCCAAAGGCTGTACTATGGTCCTCCTGTCCCAAAAGAGGAGGCCGATCAGGGTGGCGACTATGGCGAAGAATCCTCCCACATGGCCACGAATGCAGGCTCGTAGGCCAAAGGAAAGCCCAAGAGGACAGCCCGATGATGGCCCACCGCATATTGTCTCCTCTCGCACTTCAGATTCAGAAATCCAATACCTCCAATGCGCTCTGAAATGTCGCTATAAATGTCCTCTCGTCCACCTTCCTTGCCCTTTTGGGATTGAACTTGTCCGCGTATTCCCCTTTCCCGAAGACGAGCTTCCCCTCTATCGGTAGCGGCAATGTAAAGGGTTTAAGGGAGGATGCTCTCTCCGCCGCCTCCCTGGCGGCCTCCCTTATCTCCTCCCTCGCCCTTTCGGGGGGCAACATCTTCGCACAGTGGCGGCTGTACCCCTCCTTGACGGCAACTGTTAAAATCCCATCCCCCAGAAGCTCCCTCGCCTCCCTGCAGGCCGCAAGGTCCCCCGCCACCATCGCCACCGGCACCCCGTACGCGCCAGCCATGAGGGCCACCTGTCCTATTTCCCCCATCTCTATGCCGTTGTACCAATAGCGGCTCTCGGCCTTGGAGCTCTGGGTGTGGTGGAGCACGCCATCTCGGGTGCCGAGCTTGGCGTGGAACCCCACGCACAGCACCGCATCGAATCCCTCGTCCAAACCCACCAGGGGATGTGGCCTCACCGGTCCGGTGATGAAGTAAGCCTCCGGGTGCATCTCCTCGGGCACGAAGTTAAACCCCCCTCCGTGTCCATCCAACACCACTACCTCCTCGGCTCCTGCGTCAAGGCACCCTTGGACTGCGGCGTTCGCCTCCCTGGTGAGCAGGAGCCGGGCCTCCTCGTAAAGCGGAGGCACCTTCTCCCTGGTTTGTTCGAAGAGGCATACTCCGCTTATACCCTCTAAGTCCGTTACGATGTAAACCTTCATATGACCCTCACCCGTAGGGTTTCAATTGGTACTTGAGGCCGGCCAGACCCTCTTCGTACGGGTTCATATCGGTTATGTACAATAGCTGACTCCCGTCTATGGTGACCGTAAGATCGAACTCCTTTATCCTCTCCCGCTTGATCCGGAGCTTTATGAGCACCTCCGATCCTCCGGGCAACACGGCCGTCACCGGCGTAATTTCGTCTAAGAGGACCTCCACCTCCTGCTGAGGAGATACCCCCTGGGGAAGGTCCTTTCCCTCGGGGACCTGACCGTCTATGGAGACCACCGTCACCCAGACCTTCAGGCGCCCGTTCACATTCTGCACGTACAAGGTTCCGTCGGCCTTGACCTTGGGGCCGGCCCCTCCACCACCGCATGTCAACAGGGCCAGTCCCAAGGCCCCCCATATCCACTTCGGACATCTCATAGTCCACCTCCTTGTCTCGGGGCGCGCTTCATCCGTAGGAACGCTCCTCGTAGTACAGCTTCCCCTCGAATGGGTTCACACCGGTCACGTAGATCAACTTGTTTCCATCCACTTCGAAGGGGAGCTCCCATTCCCGGGTCTGGTACCCGAAGCCCCCGGTCACCCGGAAGCGCAAGACCACCCGGGCCCCACCGTGGAGCACCCCGGTCACCGGGACGGGCTCCCCCCCTTGAGGGATCTCCAGCTCCTGATAGAGCTGCACACCCTGAGGAAGGTCTCGATCCCCAGGGACCTGTCCGTCCACGGAGACTACCGTCACGAAAACCTCGAACTTCTTCCCGTCCTCCACATAGCCCACGTTCTGCACGTAGATCCTGCCCGGCTCCTTCTGCCTGGGTCCAGTGCTTCCCCCCCCGCAGACGATCAGAGACGCGGCGGCCAACCCTACAAATAAGGCCGTAAACCGCATAAACATCCCTCACCTCCTCTCACAAAAAGGGACTTCCTGCCTTGCCATCCTGCGCACCAGCCTCCAGCTCAGCTCGGAGATGTCCTCAGTGGAAAGGTACCCCGACACGGATTCGTCGAAGAGCACGTTCGCGTTCGGGGGGACCTCTTCGTCCCCCTCCCATAGCACGAACGCCACCTTGACCTTGGGGAAGACCTGGAACAAAACGCCCACATCCCCGTAGGCAAGCTCCCTCCCTCCCAAAGCCTCCGCCGCCTCCACGAGCTTCCCTCCAGCTCCCGAGAAATATCCCAGG
>DTXA01000520.1 GCA_012962735.1 Candidatus Latescibacterota bacterium | reverse complement strand
TCTAGCTTGATCCGTTCCTTAGGCTCCAAGGCCACTGGCAGGGGAACCTCCACTACTGTCCCCTCGACTCTCAGGATAGGTTGAGCCTCCTCACTTTCGACCAAGACCTGGGTAACCTCCAGGCTCCCATTCCCGTAGATCTCATGGCCGTTGGGATAGAGGCGGAGGTAGAGGCTCTCTAGAGCGATTCCCTCATTATTGGTGAAGGTGATCGTCTCTTCTCCTTTGAAGCCCGGATTTTGTTCATCCAGGTTTACCACCATCTCGATCTCATATTTGGGGAGATCTTGGAGATCCTTCAAATCGCCGCGAGCATCGGGTATCATCGCTAGTTCCTGGAGGTCCGATACGACCGAGCCTGGGGATGTTCGGCCCGAAGAGAGACCCACTACAAGGACCATTAGAAGAAGTACTATTAGAAATTTACTTCTATTCACCATTGTGCCTCCTTTCATGCCAACAATCTTGATACTCCACTAAATTGCTTCTCTATCTGCCTCTTCCTTCTCCAAAGGCTGGGCTTCACAACACAGTCCTTAAGAACCTTATTCCTTCATCCTCTCCTATTGCCGAACTGAATACACCTGGACCTCCGGGAATAATACGATTTCCGGGAGCAAGGGTTGATCGTCGCCCGCTACAGCTATGTTCTGCTCGATCCCCATCGGAATCCGCTCCTGCGGGCCGACCCGCTGCCCCATCACCGCGTGGACTACCGCGGCCGGAGGCTGACGCACTTCCCCCATCACCTCCACGATGAGACGGGGCGGGTGCGCTCCTTCAGCGGCCGACTGGAGGACTTCCTCTCCCAAGCGGCCTCCCTTCTCCGCGCCCGGGCTCAGGCTCAGGATCGAGATCGAGGCCGAGGCTGAAGCCGACCCGAGCCCTCACGGCAGACCCACCCCTCAGGCAGGCCGGCGCAGGGACAGGGGAAGGGCAGAAGCTGCTCCGCCCCTGCGCTAAGGCAGGCAGACCTGCCCATCGGGCACCTCCGGCCGGTTCCATTCCAGGGTGATCCCGTTCTCCATGCCTTCGTGTCATGTT
>DTXA01000519.1 GCA_012962735.1 Candidatus Latescibacterota bacterium | reverse complement strand
GGATGTGGAAGATCTGACGCACCTCTGCGGTGCCCAGAATCTCCTCCCTCCGCTCGGGTGGGAGGAGCCCGGAGATGGCGGCCTTGATGTCCTCCACTGCCTCGTAGATCACGCTGTAAGTCCTTATGTCCACCCCTTCCTGGGCTGCTAGCTCCCGGGCCCTCGGCTCGGGCCGCACGTGGAAGCCGACGATCACAGCGTCCGAGGCCGAGGCCAACAGCACGTCGGATTCGGAGATGGCGCCCACGCCTCTACGGATTATCTGAACCTTCACTCGGTCGTCCTCGAGGGCCATAAGGGCGTCCGAAAGGGCCTCCACCGATCCGTCCACGTCCCCCTTTACTATGAGCCTCAGCTCCTTGACCTCGCCTTCCTCTATCTGGCGGTGCAGCTCGGCTAAGGATACATGAGCTCGCCTCCTGTACTCCTGCTCCCTGCGCCGCTGTTGTCGCCTACGGCTTATCTCCCTGGCCTCGGCTTCGGACTCGGTCACCGCGAAGGTATCCCCAGCCTGGGGCACGCCCTCCAGGCCCAGTACCTGCACTGGGGTGGAGGGGCTCGCAGTCTCTTTGGGGTTGCCGCGTTCGTCGAGGAGAGCCCGCACCCTTCCGCTGTATAGCCCCACTACGAAGGAGTCTCCGATGTGGAGGGTCCCCTCTTGCACCAATACGGTGGCTACAGGTCCCCTGCCCTTGTCGAGCCTGGCCTCGATCACCACCCCCCTGGCCCTGCAATGGGGGTTGGCCTTGAGGTCCAACATCTCACCCATCAGAACCAAGGCCTCAAGCAACTGGTCCACACCCTGGCCCGTCTTGGCGGAGACCTCCACCGTGACGGTCTTCCCTCCCCACTCCTCCGGGACAAGCCCGTAGTCGGCCAGCTGGCGCTTGACCCTCTTGGGATTGGCGGTGGGGAGGTCTATCTTATTTATGGTCACTAATATGGGGACACCAGCCGCCCTGGCGTGGTCTATGGCCTCCACAGTCTGGGGCTGCACCCCATCATCGGCGGCCACCACCAACACTACGATGTCGGTGGCCCGGACGCCCCTGGCCCTCATAGCGGTGAACGCCTCGTGTCCCGGGGTGTCTAAGAAGGTCACCTTCCCACCGTCCACCGAGACCTCGTATGCACCTATGTGCTGGGTGATCCCTCCGGACTCCCCGGCCACTACGTTGCTCTTGCGGATGTAGTCCAGGAGCGTCGTCTTGCCGTGGTCCACGTGGCCCATCATCGTCACCACCGGAGGACGAGGCTCCAGCTCCCCTTTCGGGGCCTCGTCTTCTCCGACCTCCTCGTACTCCTCTAAAAGCTCCACCTCGTACCCGAACTCGTCCGCCACCATAGTCAGAGTTTCCATATCCAGACGCTGGTTGATGGTAACCATAAGTCCCATACCTAAGCATCGGACGATGACCTCAGAAGGGGACACCCCCATCCGCTCGGCCAACTCGGCCACCGAAGTAAACTCGCTCACCCGCAATACCTTGCGCTCTTCCTTCTCCTCTTCCCCTTCCTCCTTCTCCCGGTGGCGCCTGCGACGAGTTCGGCCGACCTCCATACTGGCGAAGGTCCGGCGGACGCTCTCCTCTATCTCCCTCCGGCTCAATTCGGGACGGCGCCTCCTGCGCCTCTTTCTGCTGCGCTCCTCAGTGAGCTTCTGGGCCTTAGGGGCCTCCTGCAGTGCGACGAGCTCTGCCCTGACCGCCTCCTTGACCTCCTCCTTGGAACGTTTCTTCCTGCGTCGCTTCTTCCTCGAGGAAGAGGTTTCCGGTTTCTTGGGGGCCTGGACAGCGAAGGCCTTCCTGCGCTCCATCTCCTCTATGGAGGTCTGTTTTTCCTCCTGGAACTTGCGCCGGATCCAGCTTTCCATCTCCTCCGTGACCACGCTCATATGGCTGTGCACATCGAACCCTCCAGACCTCAGGAGGCTTACGAGGGCCTCGCTGGACACGTCGTACTCCTTGGCCACCTGATATACTCGTTTTCTTTCCACCGTATGACCACCTCCTTTTGTGCTCCGAAAAGTATCGGGGCGAAGCAGAGAACTTTTTGGGGGCCCCTCTTAATCTGGCGTAGCTAAAGGAATAGCCCTTTCTAAACGATCTTTGTCTATATTCAGAAGGACCTGACGGGCGAGGTTCGGGTCGGTGAGCACCGCCACCACCTTGCCGGGCATACCTATGGCCCTCCCCAGGTCCCCGTCCACGGGGGCTACGGGCACGCCGAACCGCTCGGCCAGCCCCCGAAAGCGCCTTTGTACGTCCCTCCCGCACTCCCGGGTCAGCAATACCAGATATCCCCTGCCCCGCCACAGGGCCTTCTCCACAGCTGTCCTTCCAGCGGCCACCTTCCCAGCTTTGGCCGCCAGCCCTAGATACTCCTCAACCTTGCCCATCACTCCTCCTCGAGGCCTTCCATCAGCTCACGGACCCGGGCGATCAGGGCTTCGGCTCGCCCTCGATCTATACCTAGTGACTCCTCCAGCCGGCCCGGTTCTGTAGTTGTCAGCAGTTCGGGGGAGAAAAGGCCGTGGCGCTTTAGTTCTGGTATCAATTTCTCCTCCTCCATCTCCCGGATAGCTTCCTCCAGCAATTCCCTCAGTCGTTGCTTGCGGTAGAACCCCTCCTCGGTGAGGATGTCCACCTTCCATCCGGGCAACAGGGCGGCCGCCAGTCGCGCGTTCTGGCCGGCACGACCTATGGCTAAGGATATCTGGTCCTGCGGCACGATGGCCACTAAGCGGCCCTCCTCGGGGAAGGCCTCCACCCGACGCACAGAGGCTGGGCCCAAAGCGTGGGCCAGGAGCTCCTTGGGCTCGTCGCTCCAGGAGATGATGTCTATGCGCTCGTTGCCCAGCTCCCGGACGATGGCCTGGATGCGCACTCCTTTCATCCCTACACAGGCCCCCACTGGGTCCACGTCGGGGTCCGTGGAGGATACGGCCACTTTGGCCCGTTCGCCGGCCTCCCTGGCCACCGCCCTTATCTGGACGATGCCGTCGTATACCTCAGGGATCTCTATGTAGAAGAGCTTTTTGAGGAAGTTAGGATGGGAGCGGGAGAGGATCACCTGGGGCCCCTTTGTGGTCCTGCGCACCTCCAAGATATACGCCCGGATCTGGTCGCCCTGATGGTACCGCTCCCTCCGCACTTGCTCCGAGATGGGCATTATTCCTTCTGTCCGGCCGAGGTTGACGATGACCTCCCCGCGCTCGACCTTCTGCACCTTGCCGGTCACGATCTCCCCGATGCGCTTCTGGAAGTCACCGTAGAGCTGCTCCCTTTCGGCCTCCCTTATGCGCTGGACAAGAATCTGTTTGGTCATCAAGATGGCGTTCCGACCGAAGTCGGCCAGATTCAACGGCTCCAAAACTTCACCCCCTACCTGCGCCTTTGGGTCGATCTGCAGGGCGCGCTCGAGGGATATCTCGATCGGGAACCGAGGTGGCCCCTCCACCACCCGCCTCCTAGCGTACATCTCTATCCTTCCCGCCTTCGGGTCCACCTCTACCTCTATGTGGTCGGCGCTTCCAAAACGCTTTTTGGCGGCCGATAGGAGCCCCAGCTTCAGGGTCTCCACCACGAGGTTCAGGTCCACACTTCGGTCTCTGGCGATCTGTTCCAGGGCCTCGGCTATTTCCCAATTGCCCGACTTAGCCATATCAGAGTACCTCCACTTTCCCCTGGGCGACGTCCCTCAGCGGGACCTCTGTTACCCCCTCCCCGGTCTCCACTGCTATGTGGTCCCCACCCACCCGGACCAGCTTCCCCACCACGACACCCGGGCGCACCCCAGCCCGCATAATTAGCCGCACTCGCTCCCCGACCACCCGGGCGAAGTCCTTTCCAGTGCGAAGTGGACGGTCCAGGCCGGGGGAGGATACCTCTAAGGTGTACGACCCGGGGATGGGGTCCTCCATGTCCAACCGGTCCTCCACCATCCGGCTGATCCGGACGCAGTCGTCTAGGCTCACCCCCCCAGGGCGGTGGATGAAGATGCGCAGCACACGACCCTTGCCCACACCCCCGAGCTTCAGGTCGACCAGCTCGAAACCCTCCCTTTCCAAGATCGGGACGACCAGCGCCCGCACGACTTCTAAGACCTCCAACCGCATATATGCTCCAAAAAGTTCTCCGCTTCGCTCCGGTACTTTCTGGGGGCCCGATCTGACGATCTTTATTTGGACCCCTACTATACGGAAAAGAGTGGGCCGACGCCCACTCCATATGCAACTCTAATATAATACATATAAGACCATTGCGCAAGGGGAAACGACAAAGATTCCCTATAAGATGATGCATGTATGAGGGTCGAGGGATGTAAATTCGCCTAAGGATACCAGTAGGGACTGTGTTCAAAAAGTGCAGGACTAAAATCTCCTTACAGGGGTACTGTATATCGGGACTTCATAAAGAGGGAACGTTAGTTATGATGGACGACGCGCGGATGAAGATAGATGAGTTGATAGAGGTGTTCTCCCAGTTCGGTGGGATCCATGTGGAGGCGCGCTAAAGGGAATGCAAGGTGTGAAGCGGGCCAGGGCGGACTAGCGAAAGGGGCGTTAGCCATGTCGTTGAAACAAGTTATCTTGCCTGTCCGGGGCATGACCTGTGCTTCGTGCGCTGCCCACGTAGAGCGGGCCTTAAGGGAAGTCCAAGAGGTGACCGAGGTCAACGTCAACCTGGCCACGGAATGGGCTGCCATCGAATACAACCCTGATGGGCTGGCCGTGGCCGATTTCGTCCAGGTCATACAGGATACCGGGTATGAGGTTCCGGTGGAGGTTGTGAATCTCCAATCAACCTTCACAAGCTCACTATTGCGCTCCTGCTCCCAATCCTCTCTTACAGGCTTGCTGGCTGTGGAGGAAGAGGCTCTACCCTGATAAAGCACTCGATGTGGAAATCCTCTTTTGAGAGGTTCTGCCCATAGGTGGTCACTTCCTTCATGTCCAAACTTGCATCCAAAAACTTCCCTTGACAGATCGGGAGGAGTGTTATATATTCGAATTGTTTATTATGTAGGTAGATTTAGTACACTCTCCTAAGTGAGCCGCAGACGGAGGACAGGCCATGGGAAGGATAGGTACGGTACGAAAGGGGGATGTTAGCTCTCGGGTCGGGGCGTCCATATATGTTGGGGCCCTGATATTCAGGTTGCCCTTCCGAGCTGAGTTGGCCCTTTTCATTCTAAGCTATACGATCGTAGCCGGAGACGTCATCTGGAGAGCCACGAGAAACGCCCTGCATGGAAAGTTCTTCGACGAGAACTTCCTTCAGGACATGGCTCTGGACCATTCCAGGAGGTCCATAAGGTCCCTGCTGGCCATAAGGCCGGATTATGCGAACTTGAGGATCGACGGAGGTATGAGGGCAGGTCCTGTCGGGAATGATAAACAGGACCGGAGCTCTCACCGTTCAGGTGACCAAAGACTTCGGTGAGTCCACCATCT
>DTXA01000518.1 GCA_012962735.1 Candidatus Latescibacterota bacterium | reverse complement strand
AGGACCTTCGAGGTCAACTTCGACTCGGAGAAGGATCGCCACGGCAACCCATTGATGGGAAGATACTTACAGAATATAAGGATCGTGTTCGATAAGAAGGTGGAGGACCCTGGGCTCGCCGAGGTGGAGGTCATCACGCCTGGGGAGAACATAGCCCTGAAGACCTTGGAAAGGGGGGGGAAGGTCAAGTACGGTGGCAGGATGACCAAGGTAGAACAGATATTCGACGGCCTCATATGGACGGGCTCCACTGTGACCTTGGCCGGAGCCGATTGGCTCCGACAGCATGTATGGTGCAATTGGGACCTCGGGGCGACCTTCTGGGTGGATGCGATGAGGTTCACCTCGGAGGGAAGGCATATGAGGTGGCGCTCCGACCTTGAGGGTTTCAGGATATACGTTTCGGACGGGACCGAGGCCCCCACTTCTCCTGCGGATGTCTGGAAGGTAGACGGGAAGGATGTGGTCTGGGAGAGGATAGCGGATGTGGACAACAAGGTCTCCCCTCCGAGGCTGAACTTCGATATCAAGTTTCCGAAGCCTAAGAGGATACGCTATATATTCTTCCATCATTACTATGGGACCGGATACTGGGCCACCAGGGCGTCCGCAGGGGGATACATCTGGGAATTTCAGATATTCGGAGAGGGGTTCGTACCGGGCGTCACTTTGAGGTCCCCCCTTATAGACCTCGGGAAGATGAACAACATAACTTCCATCTCCTGGGAAGGGATAACGCCCCCGGGAACCAAGATAGAGATAAGGACCAGGACAGGGGAGAGGGTCAGGGAGGTAACCCGTTACTTCGATAAGGCCGGAAACGAGATGACCAAGGAGCAGTACGAGAGGTTGCCCAAGTTCCGCCAGGGACCTATAAAGAAGGAAAAACAGCCCATAGAGAAGTACTGGAGCAAATGGAGTCCGGTCTACAAAGGGCCGGGAGCGAGGTTCGCATCTCCCTCGCCGAGTAGGTACCTGCTCATAGAGGTCAACCTATCCTCCGAGAGGCCGGACGTGGCTCCCTCCCTGAAGTCCATAACACTCTTCTACTCCAAGGCCGTGGGGAGCAGGCTCTCCGCTGAGGTGAACCCGAGGACCGCGGAGCCGGGTAGACCGGAGAGGTTCAAGGTCGTCGTCAGGAAGCGGATGTACGAGGGCGAGGTCATCTCATGGCACGACAAGTGGGGAAGGAAGATAACCGAAGAGCGTTGGAGGAAACTACCTTCCGCTATCAGGGGACCGGTCGTCGAGGAGAGGACACACTGGTACGATGAGGAGGGGAACGAAATAACCAAGGAGGAATGGGAAGAGCTCAAGCCCGGCAAGAGGGGCAAGGTGGAACATACTAAGGACGAGATAACCGGCTTCAACCGGATATTGATAAAGACACCTTCCAAAGCCGAGGATGTGAAGCTCCGGATAGGAGGAAGGCCGGTGCCGCCGGACAGCTTCGTCGTTGAGGTAAGGGAAGACACCTTAACGTTGGACCTACCCAAGCTCGTGTTCACCCCCGAGGACTCGGTCGAGGTTGAGTTCAGTTGCGTGCCTTACTTCAACGGCACCTTGTTTGAGGTCTTCGTCGCCGGGATACCCGGAGCCTGGCAGATGGTGCCCCCCGACCCCGTAAGGAAGAACGCCACAACCGTCATGCTCCCTTCACTTACGAAGGGTCCTTTGATACGTGACTTAAAAATAACCCCAAGGGTAATAACCCCTAATGGGGATGGATATAACGATGAGCTCAGCATAAGTTTCACGGTCTCAAGGGTCGAAGGGCTGAGGTGGGTGAAGGTTACGTTGTACAACGTGGAGGGGAGGTTGATAAGGGAAGTTTACAGGAGCTTAGGGACGAGTGGGAACTACAAGATAAGGTGGGAAGGGAAGGACGGTTCGGGGGACGCGGTCCCTCCGGGGGTTTACCTGTGTGAGGTGAGGGTGGACGGGGACGCGACTGAAGACAGGGCGAACAGGACGGTAGTGGTCGTGTACTGACTCGGAAAAGGGGGTCACGATGAGAAGGTATCAGATGATCTTGGGCATTTCTTTCTTCTTCTCCCAGGTAGCTAATTCCCAGACTATATCTACCGCCTTCGAGCCCAAGGGGCCGGGAGTATTGATGGAAGCCTTGGAACCTGCCCTCAGGAAATGGTACGTGCCACAGGAGCTTTATTATGAATATGGATGGCAGCAGTGGCGGTACACCAACTATGCCAGGGAACTCTACAGAAGGTATACCGATATAGGACTCGAAGGTTATAAGTACTATGATATCTACGGAAATTACATCACCAGGGGATGGAAGATATACGAATGGATGCAGGACATGCCGAAGGACTTCGGAAGCACCATATT
>DTXA01000517.1 GCA_012962735.1 Candidatus Latescibacterota bacterium | reverse complement strand
GGTGGAGGAGGCAAAGCCCAAGCAGATAGAGATAGCCACCGAGTAAATCGGAGGGCCCGGCTCAAAGCCGGGCCCTTTGCCGATAAGGAGGTGATACTTATGGCGCTGGTGGGATGGCGGCCTTTAGATGAACTGATGAGGGTTCACGACGAGGTAAGCAGGCTCTTCCGGAGTTTCCTCCAAAGGACCGAGGAAGGGACCTGGTATCCCGATATGGACATCGCCGAGACAGAAGACGCATTTTACGTCCGAGCTGAACTACCCGGGATGAGTAAGGACGATGTAAAGATCACACTTCAAGATAGCGTATTAACCATAAGCGGAGAAAAGAAATGTCAAACCACCGATGGAGAGACCTTGCTGAGGACCGAGCGATACTACGGTCCCTTCCAACGGTCCTTTACCCTGCCAAGTTCTGTGCAGGTGGATGCCATAACGGCCACCTTGGAGAACGGGGTGTTGACCGTTAAGCTCCCCAAGGCCGAGGAGGCCAAGCCCAAGTCCGTTCCGATAGAGGTCGAGTAAACCCGTATCAAACAACTTGGGGGATGGACCTGTTCCCATCCCCCTTTTTCTTTTGGAGCTAAAAACCGAATTAAGCTCCGAACCTGGCTAAGCGTTCGGCGTGGGCCAGAATAAGGGCCATAAGCTCTGTGGCAGGGAACCGGCCGAGGGAGCCTTTGGCGCATTTGCTCTCGGAGAAGGCCGAGACGGCGTCCCTCCGGCACCAACGACTCCTGAGAGCGATCGGAACCGGGTGCCAACTGTGAGCCTTGAAGAGGGCAGGGGTCGAATGATCTCCGGTGACCACGAAGACGTCGGGGTTAAGGGAGAGGAGCTGGGGGAGGAAGGCGTCGACCTCCTCTATCAGGTGGACCTTTTTGAGGAAGTCCCCGTCCTCCCCAGCGCTGTCGGTCTTTTTGATGTGGAGGAAGAAGAAGTCGTACTGGTCCCAGAAGCGCTTCAGAGTGGCCACTTCGTCCGCAACTGTATCGCCGGTGTCCAAGATGTCCATCCCGACCATCCTGGCCACGCCCAAGTAGTCCGGGTAGGTAGCGATGGCCCCGGCCCTGAGCTTATACGCTTCCCGGAAGGAGGGGAGGTACGATGGATGGGCGAACCCCCGCATAAGCACGGTGTTGGCCCTTTCGGGATCGCCCACAATCTTGCGGGCCTCGGAGGTCTTGAGGAGTTCCCGGACCTGACAGAGAAATTCGTTGGCGATACGGGCTGAACGCTCGGCCTCGGGGGATTTGGCCTCCACAGATGGAGGTGGAAAGCCGGTCCTTCCCGGGTCCGCATCGGTGAGCTGGTCGGAGAGACCCTCGCCTTTGAAGACAACGACCGCCCGGTAGTCCTTTACCCTCTTCAAGGTGAAGGATACCCCTTCGAGACGGAGGTTCTTCCTCAAAAACTCGCAGAGCTTATCATTCAGTTCGTCCGGAAGACGGCCGGCCCTCCTGTCCACGATCACCCCGTCCCTTTCGGTGGCGAAGTTCATCCGCACCGTCAGATCCTCGGGGGCTGGATCAAGCCCGATGCCCAACGCAGCGACGGCCCCCCTGCCCACCGGATGTTTCACGGAGTCGTACCCGAAAAGGGCCAAGTGCGCCACACCGCTTCCGGGGGCTATCCCTCGGGCTATGGGGTCCATAAGGCCACAGATGCCCTCCTCGGCGACTTCGTCTAAGTTCGGGACACTCGCGACCTCGAGTTCCGTAAGCCTGGTGTCGGGGTGGGGAAGGCCCCCGACCCCGTCTATGACCAGCAGAAGGATTTTGGTGTCCGCCTCCCTGGCCAAACCGAACTTAAAGATGAATTCTGAACTTACCATAGGGCTCTCCATTATTCTAACCGGTAATTTGGCGCTTCCTTTGTGATGACGATGTCGTGGGGATGGCTCTCCCGCATGCCGGCGGAGGTGACCTCCACGAAGCGGGCGTCGCGCCGAAGCTCCTCTATGTTCCGTGCGCCGCAATATCCCATTCCAGCCTTGAGGCCGCCGATGAGCTGGTACACGAACCCGGAGAGCGAACCCTTATAGGGGACCCTACCCTCCACCCCCTCGGGCACGAGCTTGGACGGCTCTATGTCCTCCTGGAAGTACCTGTCCTTACTCCCCCTCTCCATGGCCTCGAGGGAGCCCATACCCCGGTATACCTTAAAGGTCCTGCCATGGTATATAACGGTCTCGCCGGGGCTCTCCTCGGTGCCGGCGAGTAGATACCCGATCATCACCGAGCTCGCTCCGGCTGCTAAGGCCTTGGTTATGTCCCCGGAGTGAGTTATGCCGCCGTCGGCTATGATCGGGATGTCGTATCTATCGGCCTCTCGGGCGCATTCGTAGATGGCTGTAACTTGGGGCACGCCTACCCCGGTGACCACCCGTGTGGTGCAGATGGCCGAAGGACCCACGCCGACCTTGACGGCGTCCGTTCCGGCCTTTATCAGATCCTTGGTCCCCTCGGCGGTGACCACGTTGCCAGCTATGAGCTCAACGTTGGGGTACTCGGACTTGAGCCATTCCACAGCCTTCAAAACCCCTTCGGAGTGGCCGTGGGCCGAGTCCACTACGATCACGTCCACCCCTTGTTCCACCAGGGCAGCCGTCCTCTCTTTGAGGTCAGGGCCCACACCTACGGCAGCTCCCACCCTGAGGCGTCCAAGCTCGTCCTTGCAGGCGTTGGGGAACTGGGTGCGCTTCTCTATGTCCTTTACGGTGATCAATCCCTTGAGGTTGCCCTTTTCGTCCACTACCGGGAGCTTTTCTATGCGATGCTGGTGGAGGACCTCCACGGCCTCATCCAAGGAGATACCCTCCCTGGCGGTGACGAGTTCGGTGGTCATAACTGCCGAGACCGGCTGGTCCAGGTTTCGCTCAAACCGCAGGTCCCGGTTGGTGAGTATGCCCACCAGTTTTCCATCTTCCACGATGGGGACGCCGGAAATGTGGTAACGTCGCATCACCTCTAAGGCCTGGCGGACCTTGGTAGTGGGAGATAGGGTGACCGGATCGGTTATCATGCCGCTTTCGGAGCGCTTTACCTTTTCGACCTCCCCGGCCTGTTCCTCTACCGACATATTCCTGTGAATAATGCCTATTCCCCCCTCACGAGCCATGGCTATAGCCATACGGGCTTCCGTTACCGTGTCCATAGCGGCGCTGACCAAGGGGATGTTCAGGCGGATGTTGTGGGTAAGATGTGTGGTAACGTCCACCTCTCTGGGTAGGACGGAGGAACGGGCGGGGATGAGATATACATCGTCGAAAGTTAAGCCGCGCTTGATAATTTTGTCCATAGCCTTACTCCTGGCTCACAGGTGATAGTATTGGAAACATAATGTTCCTTCCTGATATCATCCAGGTGATCATCTCTTTCAAATCCCCCATGCCCTTAAAGACGACCATGAGTACCGTCCCGTTAGCCCTCAGATGCACAAAATGCCCCAGAGGGGCATTTCGGCTTTCGATCGACGGGATAACCAAGTCGTTGGTCTACTATACACCATTCAACCATAAGGACCTCGACCGATCTGGCTATAAAAAATTGGCGGTGGAGGGACTCGAACCCCCGGCACGCGGATTATGATTCCGCTGCTCTGACCAGCTGAGCTACACCGCCACTTCCAAAATATACAAATTATGATGGAAAATTTCAAGTACGTCGCGTCCCTATAGAGTCACTCCGCCTTCCTCTTGCCCGCTCCACGCCCTAAGGAAGCTCCACGGGCCTTCCGGCCTCTGCGGACTCCACGATGGCAGCGCAGGTCCGCACCACCTCCAGGCCGTCCTCCCCGGAGGCCCAGGGCTCTTTATCCTCCCGCACGCATTCTACAAAGTGGCGGATAGCCTCGGCCACGAACCCCACCGGCCTGCCGTAGATATCAGCGAAGAGGGTGCCGGGCACGGTGTATGAGGACTCGGTGGCCTTCTGGATCATGGTCTGCTGGGCGTCTATGGAGACGTTCCCCTTGGTGAACACCAGTTCCATCTTTGAGTCAACGATCGAGGGCCGGGTGTCGGGGAGGACCCAGCAGGACTCGAAGTTGCCCACGATACCGTTGTCGAACTCCACCAAAGCCGCATAGAAGTCCGGAGTATCTATTCCCATCCCCTTTAAGACCTTGGAGCGGGCCACACTATAGACCCTCACCGCCTTCCCTCCGAAGAGCCAGCGCACCCGATCTACTGTGTGGCTCATAAGCCAGAAAGGAAGCTTCGTCCGAGAGGCCCAGGCTTTAAGCATGCCCGTGGGCACATAAATGGTATTGCTCAGCCTGGCGTACGCATAAAGGGGCTCGCCGAGCTCTCCGTCCTCTATGGCCTTTTTGGTCATGGCCATATATGACATCCAGCGGTTGCTGAAGTTTACCATCAGCTTCACACCGGCGCTCCGGGCGGCTCGTACCATAGCCTCTGCATCCTCCACAGTGGTGGCCAGGGGTTTCTCGCAGAGGATGTGCACTTTGGCCTGGGCGCAGGCCATCACGGGGTCCCTATGCAGGGGGTCCGGAGTGACCACGGAGACAGCATCCAAGCGCTCTTTCTCCAACATTTCCCTGTAGTCGGTATACCGCCCCGGGATGCAGTATCGATCCCCTACCTCCCGGAGGCGCTCTTCGTTTACGTCGGCGATAGCGGCGACCTCTACCTCAGAAAGTGCCTTGTAGCACTTCAGGTGGGTCTGGCCCTGTAGTCCTACACCTATTACTCCTACCCGTATCATATGTCCTCCCTGGGGTTACAGTACGAACAACCTGATCTCGTTGGTATCGTTGGGGCGGGCCACCTCTGCGTACACGTAGATCCGCTCCCCTACCCTCAGCCAGTGGGAGTACCGCCAGGTGTGGTAGTTCCCCGGGGTGGTACTTTTGAGCAAGGGCTCCGAGGGGGTTATGTCGATGATGTGGGACAGGTCCAGGGTGTACGCCAGGCCGGTGGCGATGTTGTATACTGGGTCCCTCCACGAGAGGTTGGAGCCCTCGT
>DTXA01000516.1 GCA_012962735.1 Candidatus Latescibacterota bacterium | reverse complement strand
GCAGACGGAGGATTGGAGGAGCTTGTGGAAGAATACGGGCCTGAAAGGGATGCTCAGGACGATGGATCAGGCCGGAGTCCGCCGGGAGTTCCCCAACTTATACCTGGAACTCTTCGTGGAAAAGGCTGGTTCCCACAAGATCCTCTTCGGCACCGACCTTCACTGGTTCGACCCCCACTACTACATAGGTGCGATCCTCTCTGCAGATATATCGGACGAGGCGAGGAGGGACATCTTCTACAGGAATGGGGAGCAGATACTCAGTAAGTTTCAATGGCTTATGGCGATCTAGAGGAAAGGGTGAAAGGACGCATACTGATCGTGGGCGCTGGAGGCATAGGGAGGAGACATATTGCGGCCTTCCTGAGGGCCGGCTGGAAGGTCTTAGCCTGTGACACCGACCCGGAGAAACTTCGGGCGGCCTATAAGGCCTTCCCCTTAGAGGGGGCTTTCTCGAACTTCTCGGACGTCGGCATAACGAAGTACGATGCGGTCCTCATCGCCACCCCGGCCCCCTGGCACGTGCCTATGGCCACGAGGTGCGCAGAAGAAGGAGTACCCTTCCTCGTTGAGAAGCCCCTCTCAGCGAACTTAGAAGGGGTGGAACAGCTTATGGCCCTTTCGGGGGGAAACCCACATCCATCGTCTCCAACCTCTTCCAGAAGCCCTATAGGATGGATATCGAGGTGGTGGGGGAAAAGGGCAATCTCCGGTACCTCTCGGAGGACAGAATCTCAAGCCGCATCCTGCTGGCCACCGACGACTCCGGGAGGTGGGAGGAGCTGGGAAGGTTCGAGGGAGAGCTTCCGGTTTTCTACCTCTATCAGGCCGAGGAGTTCGGGAGGCTCTTAGAGGGCAAGCCAACGTCCCTGACTACCCTCAGGGAGGCGGCCGAGAATCTGAGGTTCTGTCTGGAGGTAAAATGTCATGTCTGGGGTCCCCCAGTTTGAACACCTCTTCTTGAAACGCTTCCGATGAGGGTCTTCCCTGTGGATTTGTTGTGTCCGGTGGGCTTATTACTTATCTTTGGAACGGAGCGATCTGTAGCCAGACCTTCCCCTCGGAAGGAGGACCTATGACATCGAGAGAACGAGTCCGGAGGGCTGTGAAGTTTCAGGGACCCGATGAGGAAGTAGCGCAGTATGCCCAGAAGCTCATAGATGCCTTCGGCAGGTTCCAAGGGGGATTTATCGCAAAATGGTACCACTCCCCCGAGGCCGTGGGACATTCCTGGGAGAAGATTCAGAGCATGTCCGAGGCCTTTTTGGAGTACGGGGGACGGGTGTATTCCGAGGAGGCCTTATGAAGCTTTTGGTCACAGGGGGTGCCGGGTTCATAGGGAGCAACTTCGTGCGCTATGTCTTAGGGGAACGCCCGGACTGGGAGGTTGTGAACTTAGACAAGCTCACTTACGCCGGGAACCTCGAAAACTTAAAGGACGTGGAGGACCATCCCAGGTACAGGTTCGTTAGGGGGGACATAGCCGACAGGGAGCTTATGGACCATCTGTTCTCCGAGGAGAGCTTCGATGCGGTGGCGAACTTTGCGGCCGAGTCCCACGTCGACAGGAGCATCCTCGACCCGACTCCCTTCCTCCGCACAAACGTGCAGGGAACCCAGGTTCTGTTAGAGGCGGCCCGGAAGTACAAGGTAGGCCGATTCCTCCAGGTGTCCACCGACGAGGTGTACGGCTCCCTGGGAGAGACAGGCAGGTTCACCGAGGAATCACCTTTGCTGCCCAACTCGCCCTACGCTGCCAGCAAGGCCGCCGCGGACCTCCTCTGCCGGGCGTACCACAGAACATACGGCCTTCCGGTGGTGATAACCAGAAGCTCCAACAACTATGGCCCCTATCAGCTCCCCGAAAAGCTCATTCCCCTCATGACCCTCAACGCCCTTGAAGGAAAACCCCTCCCCGTATACGGGAAGGGGGAGAACATCCGGGACTGGCTATACGTAGAGGACAACTGCCGGGCCATAGCCCTGGTCCTGCAGAGGGGGAAGGACGGGGAGGTGTACAACATCGGAGGTGGACAGGAGCTCAGGAACATCGATGTGGTGGAGCGCATCTGCGAACTTCTGGCCTGCAGGATCGGGAGGGACGAGGGGGAGCTAAAGGCCCTGATAACTTTCGTCGAGGACAGACCTGGTCACGACTTCCGCTACGCCCTGAGCTGCGATAAGGTCCGGAGGCTCGACTGGTCCCCGGAAGTCTCTTTCGACCTCGGACTGGAAAGGACCATAGACTGGTATCTGAAAAACTGGGAGTGGGTAGGGCGGGTGCGTTCGGGAGAGTACAAGGAGTACTACGAGAGGATCTACGGCCCCAGGGGAGTAACTTAGGGCTTTACTTTTAGGCAGGTTTATATTATATTTTAGGCGGGCGATTAGCTCAGGTGGTTAGAGCGCCTGCTTGACATGCAGGAGGTCACTGGTTCAAATCTAGTATCGCCCACCATTATTATAGAGCCTCTGG
>DTXA01000515.1 GCA_012962735.1 Candidatus Latescibacterota bacterium | reverse complement strand
CGGGAGGGAGGGGGCGGTAGGGTGATCCTCTCCCTTGGCGAGGGTGGTTTGAAAAGCACCGTCCCGCCCGAAGCGGCCTTGGAGGCGGAGAGATATTACAAATACGGAGGTGTTGAGAACCTCAGGAACCTGATCCTGTTTCTGGGGAGCTTAGCCGGCAGGGATTTCCACCCCCGTCCCCCAAAACCGGTCCCATGGCAGGGGATATACCATCCGAGGCTGGGAACGTTCGAATCGAGGGAGGCGTATTTTAAGGTATATCCGCTCAAACCCGAGGTCGGGATCCTGTTTTACAGGTCGGGATGGGAGAACGGCGACACGGCGGCGGTGGAGATGATCGTGGATAAACTGGAGGATGAGGGGATCGGTGTCATCCCCGTCTTCAGCTACAGCATGCCCGATCCTAGGCTGGGAATACCGGGCAATGAAGAGGCGTTGAAGCTGATGGAGGGATGCGATCTGATCCTCAATCTCCAATCCTTCACCCTCCTCAGGGGCGATCTCACCCCCATTGAGAAACTAAACGCCCCCATCCTACAGGGGGTGAAGGAGTATTACAAGAGCGAGGAGGAGTGGCGAGGTGACCCTCAGGGGATAAGCCCGATGAGTCAGGTGATGTCGGTCGCCCAGCCGGAACTTTCCGGAACGATCGAGCCGATCCTCCTCAGCGCCAAGGCTGAGGTGAACGAGCCCAGGATCAAGGGGAGCTACGCGCTGCAGATGCCGATAGGGGACAGAGTGGCCCTGGCGGTGAGGAGGATAAGAGGATGGTTGAACCTGAAACGCAGACCGATATCCCAACGCAGGATCACCTTCGTCCTGCATAACGCCCCCTGCAAAAGCGTTGAGGCCACGGTCGGGAGAGGATACGGCCTGGACACGCTCGAAAGCCTCGTCAGGGTCATGAGGGCGATGAGGGAGATGGGTTACAGGGTTGAGGGGATACCCGAATCAGGGGAGGATCTGGTGAGGATGATACTGGAGAGGAAGGCGATCTCCGAGTTCAGATGGACCACAACGGATGAAATCGTCTCCAAAGGGGGCGTGTTGGAATATATCGATGCCCGAAGATACAGGGAGTGGTTCGACTCGTTGCCCGAACCGGCTCGAAGGAGGGTGATAGAAAGCTGGGGCGAGCCGCCAGGGGAGGCGATGGTGTATGAAGGGAGGATACTCGTTACGGGATTGAAATTCGGAAACGTGAACGTGATCCTACAGCCAAAAAGAGGGTGTGCCGGATCGAAATGTGACGGCAAGGTGTGTAAGATACTGCACGATCCAACCCTTCCCCCGCCCCATCATTGGCTGGCGACGTACATGTGGATAGGGGAGAACTCCGACCTGGTCGTCCACGTCGGGACGCACGGTTATCTGGAGTTTCTGCCCGGCAAAGGCGTCGGGTTGGCCCGGGAGGATTTCCCCGAGATCTCCATCTCCGACAGGCCTCACCTCTACATCTACACGATCTCCAATCCCTCTGAGGGGATAATCGCCAAGCGGAGGAGCTACGCGACCCTCATCGACCATCTCATCCCGACCATCTCCCCCTCCGGCCTTTATGATGATCTGGAGGAGATCGACGGGCTTCTGAGACAATACGAGGACGCCCGAAGGACTGAGGACGAGGCCAGGATGAAGGTGTTGGAGCGACAGATAACAGATCTCGCGCTGAAGGCGAACCTGATCGAGGAGGGAGATGAGGGGTTCGAGAGGATAAGGGAGAAGCTTCACGAAAAGCTGTCACTGCTGCGGGAGACGATGATCCCCTACGGACTCCATATCCTCGGGGAGCCGCCTCGGGGAGATGAGTTGGTGGACATGCTCCTCTCAATCCTCCGGTTCGACGGGGATGTGCCTTCGATAAGGAGGGGTATCGTGGAGGTGGAAGGCGGGGATTACGATAAGCTGCTACACGAAGCCTCATCCGGCGAGGTTTTGGATGATGTGACGCTGAAGGCCCGGAGGTTGATGAAGCTCGCCCTGGAAAGGGGGACGGAGAGGAGGTTGATCGAGGAGACGCTCCGGGTGAGGGATCACGGGGCGATGGAGGCGCTTCAAAAAACGATGAGATATGGCCTTGAGGTGGCCGGAAAGCTGGAGGAGAGCGAGAGGGAGATATCGCAGCTTCTACGCGGCATGAACGGCGAGTACATCCAGCCCGGCCCGTCCGGAAGCCTGACGCGCGGCAGGGTGGAGGTGTTGCCGACGGGGAGGAACTTCTACGGGGTTGATCCGTGGAGGGTTCCCACGCCCGCCGCCCTCGAGCTCGGCGGACAGCTCGCCGAGAAGCTCCTACAAAGATACCTGCGTGAGGAGGGAAGGTATCCCGAATCGGTCGGGATGGTTCTGTTTTCGATGGACGTCTTCAGAGCCGACGGAGAGGAGGTCGCTCAGATACTTCATCTGTTGGGTGTCAAACCCAGATGGGATAAGGGCGGAAGGGCGCGCGGGATCGAGATCCTCCCGCTCGGCGATCTAGGCAGGCCTCGCATAGACGTCACCGTCAGATTGAGCGGCATAATGAGGGATACCCTCCCGCATATATGGGAGATGATAGACGAGGCCGTGAGGGCCGTCTCCAGCCTGGATGAGCCGCCGGAGATGAACTATATCAGGAAGCACAAGCTTGAGGCGATGGAGAGGGGGTTATCGGAGAGGGAGGCCACCTTCAGGGTGTTCGCCGCTCAGCCCGGAAGCTACGGGGCGGGCGTGAACTACGCCGTCGAGGCATCAGCTTGGCGGGACGAGGAGGATCTGAGGGATGTGTATGTCAATTGGGGCGGATATGCCTACGGCAAGGACGTCTACGGCCGGCCCGCCCACACCTCCTTCGCCTTCAACCTGTCCAAGGTGAGGGTATCCTTCAACAAGCTGGAGAGCGACGAGCATGATCTGCTGGGCTGTTGTTGTTACTTCGCCTATCAGGGCGGGATGACTGCCGCCGCCAAGTCCATATCGGGTGGGGATGTGAAGAGCTATTGGGGCGATACCAGAGATCCCGACAGAGTCGATGTGCGAGACTTGAAGGGCGAGATAGAACGGGTGGTGAGAACAAGGTTGCTTAACCCCAAATGGCTTGAGGGGATGAGGCGACACGGTTATAAAGGGGCAGGTGATATCTCATCCAGAGTGGTTCACCTTTACGGGTGGGATGCCACCGCAGGGGTTGTTGAGGACTGGATGTACGACGAGATCCACAGGAGGATCGTGGTCGAGATGAAGGAGTGGTTTATGGAGCATAACCCCTATGCCCTGGAGGAGATCGCCAGGAGGTTGCTCGAGGCCTATAGCAGGGGGATGTGGGAGGCCGATGAGGAGAAAATCGAGGCGCTGAGGGAGATCTACATGGAGCTGGAGGGGATACTGGAGGATGAGGAGCGAAAGGGGGAGTTTCAAGGGGGAGATGTGAGGATATTCACGAAAAGGGATGTGGATGAATGGCGTCAGAAGGCCGAGAGGATCGAAGGGTGGAAACGGGTGATCTTTGGAATGAAAGGGGGAGGGAAACTTTGAACGAGAAAAGGAGATTCTTCGACAGGGTCTCCCAAGGCTGCGGTATGGATCGCTTCAAGGATGACGAGATCCCCAGGCTCAGAGACCATATCTCACTCTGGGGTCTGGGGAGAGGGGATGTCGTGCTTGAAGTGGGCTCGGGAACGGGGAGGCTCACACCTTATCTTCTGGAGATGATCGGGGATGAAGGGGAGGTTTATTGCCTCGATTTTTCGCTGAGAATGCTCCTCAAGGCGAGGGAACGGAGGTTTGAGGGAAAGGTATGGTTCATTCAGGCCGATGCGATTTCGCTTCCCCTCGTTAGGGGATGCTGTGACGCCGTTATATGTTTCTCCGCCTTTCCCCATTTCTCGGATAAGGGGAAAGCGCTTGAGGAGTTCCACAGGGTTTTAAAGCCTGGGGGGAGGCTTGTGATCTCCCACCTTCTGAGGAGAGAGGAGGTGAATGCACTGCACAGAAAAATAGGAGGCCCTATCGGAGACGACATGATCCCATCCGACGAGGAGATGAGGGAGTTGCTGCGGACGGCGGGATTTGAAAAGTGCGATATCATAAACGATGAAAGGGGATACCTGGTTTTAGCATCCGCTATTTACAGGGCTTTTCAATGACCATATGATAAGGAATTGAGCAAGGATGAACGGCGGGAGCTACCTTAAATGATTTCGGATTTCGGATTGCGGATTTCGGAACGTTGAAAACCCCTCTTTCAGCGCTCCATG
>DTXA01000514.1 GCA_012962735.1 Candidatus Latescibacterota bacterium | reverse complement strand
GGGTTGTGAGGGTGAGATCTTCATCCTCATCCTCATCCCTATCCCTATCCCCATCTCCGTCGCTATCGCCCCCTGCCTTCTCGAGCTGGAGCACAGCCCAGAGGTCATATGCCCCTGGGGCCAGCTCCTCGGACAGGGCGAGCTCGACGGTGACCCCGGCCGGCCCTTCCGGGGGGAGTTCGATCTCTCTCTCGATGGGCGCTATGGTGATCGGGTGATCGGGCGGCTCAAACCGGATCTTCCCCCGGAGCGCGGTGGAGAGATTGCTCATGGTTGTGATAGGGAGGGTGGTCCTGCCTCCCGGGAGGGCACGACATTCCCCGAATCTGGTGTGGATCTCCGCTGCTGGCTTGATCTTCAGCCCCGTGGCGAGCGCGAACTCCTGCTCCTCCCCCTCGGCCTCCAAAGTCAAGGTGGCGACGATCGCCGGACATTTCAATTCCTTGCGATATAAGGGGACGGATGTGTCCAAGCGGAACGGCACGGTCAACGCGGCAGAGCCACCCGCGGGGACCTTGAGCCTCGGCTCAGGCTCCCGGTCGAACCGGAGCCCGGCGAACCCCTCCAACGAGACAGTGAGTGCCAGCTCCTCACTCGTGCCGTTCTCCATCCTGAGGGTGTATTCCCCGGGGAGTCCGCATATGGTCAGGTGCTCGCTGAGGCAAGCCTCGATCCGGAGCCGCTCCTCGCCTAAGACCCTCTCAACCCCGGTGATCCCTCGAGCATAGCGATCGACGAGCACCCTTAGGGAGTCCTCCCCCGCGACGAAGCTATAGATGAAGAGGTCCATCCCCTCTTCCCTCATCTCATCCGGGGCCAGCTCCAGCTCCCGCCGCTGGAGGGCATACCAATCGGGATGAGTTTTGAAGAACGGGGCGCACAATGGGTGGCTCAGGATCGCGGGGATATAGTTCTGAAGGTAGACCCCTTCGCCCTCGGGATTCCACATGAATCCCAGCTTCTTATACAACGGGACGGCGCGGAGGTTCCCCGCCCAGGTGTGGAGGTCGACGCGGCGATAACCCTTCTGGGTGGCGATGGTCAAACTCCTCAGGAGGAGGTGCTTGCCGAACTTCTTCCCCAAGACCTCTGGGGATACACCGAGCAGCCCGATATACGCCGCTTCGGGATCCCTCCAGTGGGAAAGGAGTGAGAGGAAGCCCACGGGCTTCCCTTGTTCCCGGTCCATGGCGATCAGGATAGCGATCGCCCTCATCGGGCTGAGCCATTTCCGGACCCTCTCGGCCGTATAAGGGACCCCATGGGTGAAGCCCCCGGGCCAGAGTTCATCCCAGGAGTTGAACATCTCGGCCAGAGGGGCGGCGAGTTCATCACGATAGTCCTCGATGATCTCGATCTCTTCCTTCACGTCCGTATTCAATTTATACCAGACCTCCGAATCAGTCGGGATAGGATCAGATCAGATAATCCCCGACCTAAATTATTCCTCACCCCTCCCCGGCGTTGCTCTACTCTGCTTTTTTCTGCTTGAGCTCGAT
>DTXA01000513.1 GCA_012962735.1 Candidatus Latescibacterota bacterium | reverse complement strand
GCTGGGCTGGCAGATGATCCAGCAGATCTTGGCCCAAGGGGTATTGCCCTTTGAGGCGGTTGCCTGTGATACCCTCTACGGGCAAAGTGGCTGGTTTCGGGATCAGTTGCGACAGGCTGGGGTGGTCTATATTGCCGAGGTTCCCCGGGACACTCAGGTCTACCTGAGCCTTCCTACCCTGGCGGTGCCGCCCAGGCGTGGCAACAGGGGACGTCATCCCATCCGCCCTCAGGTGGTATCTGGCACCCCAGCGGTGGCTGTGCATAGCCTGTCCAGCCAAAAGGAGACCCGTTGGCAACGTGTCCGTGTGCGCAGCACCGAGCGGGGAGTGCTTGAGGACGAGTTTGCCGCCAGGCGTGTGTGGACGGTGCACGAAGGGGAAGTGGCAGAAGAATGGCTGGTGATGCGCAAAGAGTCCAACGGGAGGATGACCTATGCCTTGAGCAATGCCCCAGCGGACACCCCACTGGAGCGGTTGGCCTATCTGAAATGTCAGCGCTACTTTTGCGAGCGGGCTCACCAGGAGGCCAAATCTGAGGTAGGCTGGGATGAGTTGCAAGCCCAGAAGTATACAGCCTGGATGCACCATCTTGCCATGACCATCCTGGCCACTTGGTTCATCGCCGAGACAAAGCTGCGTTGGGTGCAGCGCTATAGCCGGGACCCGAGACTGGCGGCGCAGTTCGAAGTGGAGGTACTGCCGGCTCTGTCGGTGGCTAATGTGCGTACATTGCTGAAGGCGGTGATGCCTTTGCCCAAGCTTTCGCCCGAGGAAGCCCAAGCTCACGTCATCGAGCTTCTGGTGCGCCGCACCCGCTCGCGTAAGAGTCGGCTGAAAGCTCAGCACCATTCCCACTCACCACCTTAAATGTGACATTGTCAAGTTATATAGCCCCAAAAAGTTCTTCGCTTCGCTCAGGTACTTTTTGGGGATCCCTTATTTTGGAGATATAGATGGAGGTACTGACCTTCTGGGCCAGTGGGTTTCCCTTTGCCGCAGACCTCCGGGAGGTGGAGGAAGTCTTGCGGGAGCCGAACTTTTCCCTCCCCAAGGTGATCTTGGCGGAGGAGCTGGGGTTCGGTGGCTTTTCGGGGGAGGCTTTGGTGGTGGGTGGGGAGAGTCCATTCTTGGTAGTGGTGGATGAGGTGGATGGGGTGACCTCCCTATCCCCTGCCCAGATCTACCCTCTCCCCACTCTCATCGAGGCGAAGCTCCGCTTCCCATGGATATGGGCCCTGGCATACAGGGAGGAGAGGGTCCTGTGGCTGGTCGATCTCCCCGCCCTCGTCCCGAAAGGAGGGGATGCCGATGTCCCATGAGTTCGTGCGGGAGGACATATCGGAACAGGTACAGCGTCTCAACGAGGACCTTCTGGCCCTCTCTCTCGATCCTCAGGACGAGGAGCTCCGGCGCTCGGTCTCCCAGGGTTTCCACAACTTGAAGGCGCTGGGAAGGATGTTAGGGGTCGGACGAGCAGTGAACCTGGTGCACGAGATGGAGGGAAGATTGAAGGGCATATGGGAGCGGGGCGGTGCCATGGACTCCGGCCACTTAGAGGCCTTCCTGCGGGACCTGGACGTGGTGGGCTCCCTCCTGAAGGCCGCCGCCGGCCAGAAGCTCCCCCCTACCGAAGAGGACCTTGGGGAGCTGGCCCAGTTCCTCCCCGACTTCTTGGAGTCCGCGAGGGAACATTTGGGGGGGATCAACACGGGGCTGGGGCGGTTGAGGGAAGAGCCGGGGAACGAGGAAGCCCTCCAAGAAGTGTTCCGCAGAGCTCACAGCCTCAAGGGCTCTGCTATGACTATGGGACTTACCGAAATAAGCTCTCTGGCGCACGGGATCGAGGAGGTCTTCCGGGACCTCAGCGAGGGACGAGGGGAACTCTCGGAGGAAGTGTTAGATGGGGTCTTAGAGGCCTTAGACGCCATCAACCGGAGCTTGGATGCCCTTTCCTGGGGGAGGCGGAAGGAGGCGCCCCCGAGGCCTCCCTCCGTCCCCCAAGAGGCCCTGGGGGAGACCGTCCGGGTGCGCACCGAACTTTTAGACGCCCTCTTGAACCTCTTAGAGGAGCTGTTCACGCACCACCTTGGCCTCTCCGAGCTCCAGGCGGACGCAGAGGAGACGCTGGCGGACCTCAGGACGGAAGCCCCCCAACTCGCAGCTCGTATGGACGACTTCTGCAGGCAATTCGGGGACCGATTGGAGGGGGTCCACCTCCTCCTCTCCGAGTTGCGGGACACCATAATGCGTGCCAGAATGTTGCCGGTCTCAACTGTATTCCACATGCTTCCCAGGGCCGTCCGGGACCTGGCTAAGCAGTTCGGCAAGGAGGCGAAGCTTGTGCAGGAGGGAGGAGAGGTGGAGGTGGACAAGAGCATCTTAGAGCAAATCTGGGACCCTCTTATCCACCTCATCCGCAACGCTCTGGACCACGGGATAGAGCCCAAAGAAGAGCGGAGGAAGTCCGGCAAGCCCGAAGCCGGCACGGTCCGGGTCACGGCCCGTCAGCAGGAGGGACGGGTGTTGATAGAGGTGGAGGACGACGGCCGGGGGATGGATCCGGAAGAGCTGAAGGATACGGCCGTGCGTCGAGGCCTGCTCTCCCACCGGGAGGCAGATGCCCTTTCCTCTGAGGAAGCGTGCGAGCTGATATTCCTGCCCGGGTTCAGCACGAGCACCTCGGTCACCGACGTCTCCGGGAGAGGAATCGGGCTGGACGTCGTGCGCACAAACGTAGAGCGGCTCAAGGGAAGAGTTTCGGTTTCCACGAGGAAGGGGAGGGGGACCAAATTTGTCCTGGACTTCCCCCTCACTTTGATCACCGCCCCGGCCTTCCTGTTGAAGACTGGGGGTAGGACCTTGGCCCTGCCGGCGGACGCGGTGGAGCAGGCGGTGCGACTGCGGAAGGACGATGCCTACCGCCAGGACGGTGGGAGGACGATCTACATAGGCGGCCATCTGATCCCCTTGATCTCCCTGATGGAGGCCTTGGGGTGGAATGGAGGTGATGACCCCACCCAGGCGCTTGTGGTCCGGACGGAAGGACGCTGGGTGGCACTCGGGGTGGAGGAGGTTTTGGGGGAGCAGGAGGTGGTGGTGAAGTCCCCCGGGTCCTTCCTGTTGCGCAGGACCCCGTTCCTCTCGGGAGTCACGGTCTTAGGGAGCGGGGAAGTGGTCCCCATCTTAGAGCCGTCGGCCCTGGTGCGGCTGGCCGGCAGGAGAGGGGCCCAGGGGGAGCCTGAGCCCGGACATCGCAGGCCGAGGGTGCTCCTGGTGGAGGACCAACTGGTAACCCAGCAGGTGGAGAAGAGCCTGCTCGAGGGTGCGGGATTTGAGGTGGAGGTGGCCAGCGACGGCGAAGAGGCGCTCGGGAAACTGGCCGAAAAGCCCTTCGACCTGGTGGTTACGGACATCCAAATGCCCCGTATGGATGGGTTCACCCTGATCCAGCGCATCCGCGGGGACGAGAGGTACATGGACGTTCCCGTGGTAATAGTGACCTCGATGGTGAGGGAGGAGGACAGGAGGAGAGGATTGGAGGCGGGAGCGGATGCGTATATCCTGAAAAGCGGGTTTCGGGGGGAGAACTTGATAGACACAGTGCGTCTCTTGATCGGCAGGAGGCGGAGGTGATCCGTGCCCTCGTTGTGGACGACCTTCGCACGGCTCAGAGAGCGATACAGGAGGCGCTCGAGGTGGACCCGGAGTTCCGGGTGGTGGGGTTCGCCGTACGGGGGGAGGAGGCGGTCGCCGAGGTCATGAAGCTCCGACCTGATGTGGTGCTTATGGACATTCGGCTTCCGGGGGGTATGGACGGGTTCGAAGCTGCCCGCAGGGTCCTGCAGGAGCATTCCGTCCCCATCGTTATGGTGACCGCCTCATACGACGACGAGGAGATGTTGCTGAAGCGGTCCTTAGAGGCCGGGGCCCTGGACGTCCTGCCCAAACCCCCCCTCCTCCTCTCCAGGCGGCACCCCGAGGCTGCACTGTGTTTCGCCCGCCAGGTGAAGGTGCTCTGTAGGGTCAGACCCACCCCACGCCGCAGGCGGGTCAAACCCCCTCGACGCTCCCCCGCATCCGGGAGCCCCATAGTGGCTGTGGCGTCCTCCACTGGGGGGCCGTCAGCCCTGTCGTATATCCTGTCCGAGCTCCCTCCCGACTTCCCGGCCGGGGTTGTGGTGGTGCAGCATATGGCCAAGGGGTTCATAGAGGGGCTGGCGGCCTCCATAGACGAGAGGTGTCCGCTGGAGGTCAGGGTGGGGGAGGAAGGAGACGAGGTGGCGCCTGGGGTGGTGCTTTTCGCCCCTGACGGAGTCCATATGGCCGTGGATGGGAGGGCGAGGGTGCGCCTTAGGGATGGCCCCCCCCTGCGGGCGTTCCGTCCTTCAGCGGATATACTGCTGTCCTCTGTGGCCGAGGCCCGAGGACCTCGGGCGGTGGGGGTGATCCTGACGGGTATGCTGGACGACGGGGCCAGGGGGATCAAGGCGATACGGGACAGGGGCGGAAGGACCATAGCCCAGGAGGCCTCCACCTGCGTGGTCGCATCTATGCCTCAGGCTGCTATAGCCTTAGATGCAGTGGATGAAGTGATACCCCTGGAGCGCATCGCAGAGGAGCTCGTCCGAACCGTGCGAGAGGTTTCCGATGTATCCGAAGATCAGGCCGGACCTGAGCGATGAGGAGTTCGCTCTGTTCGGAGACTTCATAGAGCGCAACAGTGGGCTTCACTTCGGGGAGGAGAGGAGGGATGCGCTGCGCATCGCCCTCGTGTCCCGGATGAGTGCGCTGGAGTTGACCGAATACAGGGAGTATTACGAACGACTCACCTGGGGGCCCGACCGTGAGGCGGAATTCCGCAGGCTTCTGGACATCCTCACGGTGAACGAGACGTGGTTCTTCCGGGACAGAGCCCAGTTCGAAGCCCTTAGGTCGCATGTTCTTCCTGAGATCGCAAGGCACAAGAGGGACACCCGCACGATACGCATATGGAGCGCCGGTTGTTCCACTGGGGAGGAGCCCTATTCCATAGCCATGGTGGTGAGGGACGTACTGCCCGACCTTGGACGGTGGAAGGTGGAGATACTGGGGACCGATGTGAGCGAGAGGGCGCTGCGGGACGCCAGGAGAGGAGTCTACAGGCCTCGCTCCCTTAAGGAGCTGGAGGAGAGGTACAGAAGACGGTACTTCGAGGAACGGGGAGGGCTGTTCCACGTCTCGGAAGAGATCAAAGGAATGGTGCGGTTTGAGTACTTTAACCTAATCTTCGAACCCTATCCCCTCTCCAAGATGAAAGGGTGGGACATCATATTCTGCCGGAACGTGACGATCTACTTCAAGCTGAGGTCGACCAAGCGGGTGATCCACAACTTCTACCTGAGCCTGGATGACCTGGGGTATCTGTTCGTTGGATATTCCGAGAACCTGAGGTTTCTGACCGACAAATTCCGCCCGGTTTGGCTCGGGGACGCCTGGGCCTACCGGAAGCGGGAGGTTGTAGAGCCGAGGATGGCCGAGAGGCCCAAGCCGAAGCCTCCGCTCCAGGATGCGGGGGAGAGCCCGGACGAACTCATCTGCCTGGCGGAGGGACATGCAGATGCTGGGAGGCACGGAGAGGCCCTCAGGCTCTGCGAGGAGGCCCTGAAGAAGGACCCAACATATGCGGACGCCCACTTCCTCAAGGGGTTGATCTACAAGGCGATGGGCGAGACGGGCCGGGCTTCCGAGGAGTTCCGGAGGGTGCTCCTCCTGCGGCCGGACGTGCTGGCCAGGATGTATTTAGGGGACATCTACCGGGAGGGAGGTCTCCTTGGCCCGGCTGCCAGGGAGTACGAGATGGCGTTGAGGGAATTCGAGGAGCACAGGCCCAGGGACTTAGGTAGGTTCGGCGATGGGTACCCGCCGGAGCTGGTGTACCGTATATGTCAGGAGAAGCTTAAGGGGGTGCGCCGGGCTATGGCTGGCCGCAATGCATAGAGTCGGTGAGGAGGTAAGATGGACTGGCATATCAAGGGGAGGGAGGAATACGGGTTCCTGCCCGTCGTACCCGAGGGGGACCCCAGGACCGATTTCATCGAGTTCGGACTGCTGAGGCTGAGGGATGGGGAGGAGTACCGGTGGGGTCCGGAGGGTAAGGAGGCGGCCTTGGTGGTGTTAGGGGGAAGGTGCACGGTCTATGCAGGGGTGGAGGCGTACGAGGGCATAGGGGAAAGGCAGGACGTGTTCTCCGGGGAGGCCCATGCGGTCTTCGTACCTCCGGGGCATCGGGTGCGGGTGGTAGGTCTGGGCGATGTGGAGGTGGCCGTGTGCAAGGCGCCCTCCGACCGGGAGGGGCCTCCCAGGCTGATCTTCCCCGGGGAGGTGCGGGTCCGCTCGGTGGGGAAGTTGAACTGGAGGAGGGAGGTCAAGGAGATCGTGGGCCCGCAGGTGTCTGCGCAGCACCTGCTTGTAGGGGAGACCGTGAACCCCCCTGGGAACTGGTCCAGCTCGCCCCCCCACCGCCACGACTTCGACCGCCCCCCGGAGGAGGCGGATATGGAGGAGGTTTACTTCTTCAAGGTTAAGCCTCGCCAGGGCTTCGGGATCCAGCGCATCTACACGGAGGACCGGGATGTGGACGAGGTCTACGTTGTGGAGGACGGGGACACCGTCGTGATTCCAAGGGGATACCATCCAGTTGTCGCCGGGCCGGGCTACCGACTGTGCTACCTTTGGGTCTTGGCCGGGAGGGAACGTATTCTCCTGCCCTACGACGACCCGGCCCACCGGTGGTTGAAGGACGTCGAGCCTATAGTTGAGGAGGCGGGGCTGCAATACCAGAAGAGTATCGGGCGTTAAAGGAGGAGAACATGGAGCCGCTTTCGACGTATATGCGTTTGGGAGTCGTCGTGAATATGGTCTATCCCGACCTTCCCTTTCCAGAGGCCCTTAGGAAAATAGCGGCGGACCCCTTCTTCTCGGTTGCGGAGGTCCCCCCCCTGCCTGAAGAGGAGGGACAGGTGATGGAGATAGCCGAGACCTCGGGGTTGACCTTGGTGTACTGCGCCCAGCCGGCAGTGCTGGTCGAGGGTGTCAACCCCAACGCCTTAGAGAACTCCGAGCGCAGGCGGGCGGTGGACCTCCTCAAGGGGCACGTAGACCGGGCCCGGAGGCTGGGGGTTGGACGGATGGCTGTGATGTCCGGACCGGACCCAGGGGAAGGGGAGCGGGAACGGGCTCGAGAACAGCTGGTCTGCTCCCTCCGGGAGGTGTGCGACTACGCTTGGGGATATGGCATAGAGGTGGCTCTGGAGACCTTCGACCGGGATGTGGAAAAGAGGGCCCTGATAGGCCCCACCGAGGAGGCCGTGGAGGTCGTGGAGCGGACCAACCGGGCCAATTTGGGGCTTTTGGTGGACCTATCTCACCTGCCTTTGCTGGGGGAGGACCCCTGGGATGCGATGGAGTCCGCTGGGGAATACCTCCTTCAGGTCCACGTGGGCAACTGCGTCCTCGACCCATCCCACCCGGCTTACGGTGACAAGCACCCCCGCCTCGGGTTGGAGGGAGGGGCTAACGGGGTAGAGGAGGTGACCGAGTTCCTCTGGGCCCTGGGGGAGGCGGGGTTCCTGGACCCGGAGGACCCGCCGATCGTGAGCCTCGAGGTGCGGCCCCTGCCTGGCGAGGACCCAGACCTGGTGTTGGCCGGGGCCAAGCGGATGCTCTCAGAGGCATGGGGGCGGGTGTGGGAGGAGCTATTATGAAGTTATCCAGGAGTTGAGAGACAGCCCTTTACATCTTAAGGAGGTGAGATGAAACAGCGGCTCTTTACCCCGGGACCCACTACGGTACCGGAGGAAGTGTTGTTGGAGATGGCACGGCCTATAATACACCACCGTTCTAAGGCATTCGCAGAGCTCTTCGGAAAGGTTCTGGAGGACCTGAAGTACCTCTTCCAGACCGAAAACCCCGTGTTGACTCTGACCTCCTCCGGAACCGGGGCTATGGAGACGGCCGTGGTCAACCTACTTGCCCGGAAGGATACGGCCTTGGTGATACGTGGTGGGAAGTTCGGGGAGCGGTGGGGGGAGCTGTGCGAGGCTTACGGGATACGGTGCGTGCCCGTGGACGTGGAATGGGGGGATGCGGTGGACCCAGAGGAGGTGGGGAGGGCCCTGAAAGAGCACCCCGAGGTCAAGGTGGTCTTCGCCACCTACAGCGAGACCTCCACCGGGGTCCTCCACGACGTAAAGGCCCTGGCCGAGGTGGCTAAGAAGGCGGGTGTCCTCCTTGTAGTGGACGCCATATCCTCCCTGGGGGCGCATCCACTGCCCATGGACGAGTGGGGGGTGGACGTGGTGCTCACCGGCTCCCAGAAGGGCCTGATGCTCCCTCCGGGCATGGCCTTCATCTCCCTGAGCGAAAAGGCCTGGGAGGCTGTGAAGCGCTCCGACCTCCCCAAGTACTACTGGGACCTTCGGAAGGCCCGCTCGTCCCTGGCCAAGGGCCAGACCCCATACACCCCTGCGGTGTCCCTGATCGTGGGCCTTGCTCGGTCCCTGAGGACCATCCGGGAGATAGGCTTAGAGGCACTCTGGCGCCGACACGCCCGACATGCGGAGGCCACTAGAAGGGCGGTTCAGGCTTTGGGATTAGAGCTCTTCGCTCGGGCTCCATCCAACGTGCTCACCATCGTGCGTGCCCCGGAAGGGGTGGACGGGAAGGCGCTGCTGAAGGCAGCCCAGGCTTACGGGGTTACCTTCGCGGGCGGGCAGGAGGGACTCTCCGGCAAGGTGGTCCGCATCACACACCTGGGATATGTGGACGATTTCGACGCCATCTCGGCCGTGGCGGCCCTCGAAAGGGCCCTTAGGGACGTAGGCTGGAAGGTTCCGATGGGGAAGGGAATAGCCGCAGCCCAGGAGGTTCTGGCACGGGAGTGAAGCTATTGGCCCCGAAAAGTTCTCCGCTTTGGGGTCTCTTATCAATTGGCCCATATTAGGCCGAAAAAGCCACTCTAAAGCGAACGATCGTTCTTTGGAGAGAATAATATGCCAGCCAACCTACCCCCTCAGTACTTCGAAGCGGAGGAGGAGTTCCAGAAGGCTCGGACGCCCCAGGAGAAGATAGCTGCCATCCGGAAGATGCTGGCTGTAATGCCCAAACACAAGGGCACGGAGAAACTTCACGCCTACCTCCGGCGCCGCCTTGCCCAGCTCTCCCGGGAGGCCCGGAAGAAGCCCAAGGTGGCCCGTTCCTCCCCCATAGACCGCATAAAGCGGGAGGGGGCTGGTCAGGCGACGTTGGCTGGCCCTCCGAACACCGGAAAATCCAGCCTCCTCGCGGCCCTGACCAGGGCGAGGCCCCAGGTGGCCCCCTATCCCTTCTCCACCTTCCTCCCTACCCCCGGTATGATGCCATACGAGGACGTCCAGGTCCAGCTCGTGGACCTTCCTCCCCTACACCCCGATGTCACCGAACCATGGGTGTATCACCTCATCCGCACCTCCGAGCTGGTGCTGGTGGTGGTCTCCCTCTCCGACGACGATCCGGAGGACCAGGTCCTCGAGGCACTGGGGCTCTTAGAGGAAGCCAGGGTCCGACTCACGGGCGAAGGGGCTAAACCCGGTATCCTGGTGGCCAACATGTGGGACGCGGTCGGCGCCCCCGAGAAGGCCGAGGCCCTCGAGGACGCCTTAGGCGATGACTTACCCTTAGTCTGTGTCTCAGCTGAGACGGGCTATGGCCTCGAGGAGCTCAAGAGGGAAATATTCGAGAGGCTCGGGGTGGTGCGGGTGTACACCAAGGAACCTGGCCACAAGCCTGACATGGAGAAACCCTATGTTCTACCTAAGGGGAGTACTATCTTAGACTTAGCAGCGGCCATCCACAAGGACCTGGCCCGGAACTTCCGTTATGCCCGTATCTGGCGCAAGGACCAGTACAATGGGCTGCGGGCCCCGAGGGATTTAGAGGTCGAGGACGGGGACATCTTGGAGGTGCACGGAGGGTGATGGGACGGGTCCTCGGACTACTTGTAGTCGCTTTTGAGGTCGTGGCATTGGGTTTCGACGGGTGCTCGCAAGCCGGCCGGGGAAACGAGCCCGTCCGGTTGACCTATTGGTCCGCTGCCAACGTACAGGAGGTCGAGCTGGCCAGGGAGCTCACTGCCCGGTGGAACGCAGAGCACCCCGAGGCCCAAGTGGTCCACCAGCCCATCCCGGAGAGCCAGTCCAGCGAGGAAGTGCTGTTGGCGGCTATCGCCGCCAAGACCACCCCGGACCTCTGCTCGGCCATATGGCCGGGCGTGGTCGAGCAGTTCGTAAGGGCCCGGGCGCTTGTCCGACTGGATACCTTCCCCGATTTTTTCGCCGTCATGACCGCTCGGATGGACTCGGGCCTCTTAGAGCAGTACCGGTCCCTGGACGGCGGCTTCTACCAGATCCCCTGGAAGACCAACCCCATCCTTATCCAGTACAACAAGAAGCTCCTCCGGGAGGCGGGCATAGATAAGGTGCCCCGCACCTATTCGGAGTTCTTAGAGGCCGGCGAGAGGGTGACCCGAGACCTGGACGGGGACGGCCGGCCCGACCGGTGGATGATGTTCGTCAATCCCGACGTCCGTTGGTGGCAACGGTTCTTCGACTTCTACACCTTCTATATCGCCGCCTCCGGGGGGCGGACCCTGCTACGGGGTAGGGAGGTAGCATTCGATGACCAGGCGGCTGCGGCCGTGTTCCGGTTCTTCCAGGAGGGGTTCAGGAGGAGCATCTTCCCCAGGGCGGGCTTCCAGGGGGATGCCTTTTTGAGGGGACTGATCGCCGCCCAAGTCACCGGCCCCTGGAGCATCCCTTACGTGGAGAAGTACAGACCGCCCGGGTTCGAGTACGACTTTATGCCTATCCCCGTCCCGGACGATTACGAAGGGCCTCTCTATACGTACGGGGACCCCAAGAACATAGTTATCTTCGCAACGTGCCGAAACCCACAGGTAGCCTGGGAATTCGCCCGTTACCTCATCAGCGAGGAGGCTGACCGGCTGCTCTTGGAGCGGACCAACCAGCTCCCCATCCGGAAGGACCTGCTGACCGATCCACGTTTCGCCGGCTACTTCCGGAGCAACCCTATGATGGAGCGCTTCGCCCGCCAGGTCCTCTATACCCGAGGGGTCGATCCCGTGCCGGAGCTCAAGGAGGTCTTCGACGCCATCTCTATGGAGTTCGAGGCGGCATGCATCTATGGGACGAAGACGCCCGAAGAGGGGGTCTGGGACGCCGCTGGGCGGTGCCGTCAGATCTTGATGGAGTGAGCGGTGAGGACCGATGGGAAAAAGCCCTCTGGGTTGCAAAGGCGATTGGCCAGGATAGGGTACTTCTTCTGCATCCCGTACAGCCTCCACTTCCTCGTGTTCATAGCTTACCCCTTGAGTTTTTCCCTCGTGCTGGTGTTCCACAAGTGGGACATAGTATCCCCTATGAAGTGGGTGGGACTCGCCAACTTCGCCCGGCTTAGCTCGGACCTCCTCTTCTTTCGGGCGCTGTTGAACACGCTGGTCTTCTTGGCCATCCACATCCCCCTCCAGATCGCTGTGGCCCTCTTCTTCGCAGAGCTTCTAAACAGTAGGATTCGTCTCAGGGGCTTCTTTCGAGCGGCCTACTTCGCCCCGGTGGTAGTATCCGGCGTCGTTGTGACGATCCTCTGGCAGCATCTCTACGCCGAGGAGACCGGGCTCCTCAATGGCATTTTGACGAAGCTGGGATTGGGGAGAGTCCCATGGCTCTCCAGCCCCTATTGGGCTATGCCCTCCATAGCGCTGATGGCCACCTGGAAGAACGTGGGCCTTTATATCGTCCTGTTCTTAGCGGGACTCCAGGGGATCTCTCCCGATCTATACGAGGCAGCCGAGCTGGACGGAGCTTCCCGTTGGCGGATGTTCTGGCATATAACGTTGCCCATGCTCAACCCGGTCGTGGTGCTCGTCCTGGTGCTCTCGACCATCGGCGGTTTCTCACTGTTCATAGAACCGTACATGATGACGGGTGGAGGACCTCTCAACTCCACCCTTTCGGCGGTTCTTTACATTTACAAGCAAGCCTTCTATTTTTACAGAATGGGTTATGCGGCCACGCTCGGGTTCGTGTTCGCCGTGATTATATTCGCAGTGGTGGCACTTCAGCGTCGTTTCGTGGAACGTGAGGTCTACGTATGAGGAGGGGTATACAGCCCCGAAGAGTTCTTCGCTCCGCTCAGATACTTTTTAGGGGCCCTTGGAGATATATATGGGACAACTTCGGGAACTTTCCAGATTGTTGCTGTATGCCGTGTTACTGGCCGGGGGCCTGATCTTTCTGTATCCGTTCCTCTGGATGGTGGCGGCCACGTTCAAGCCCGAGGTGGAAATCCCGAGCCTCGGCCTGGTTCCCCACAACTGGACCCTGGCCAGCTATCGGATGGTCCTGGAACGGACCCCCATCGGTCGATCCTTCTTCAACAGCCTGTTCGTGGCGCTGACTATCACCGTCTCGGTACTGGTCTTCGGCTCGATGATCGGATACGCCCTATCGCGGCTGAGGTTCCGGGGAGGGGAACTTATCTTCGGGGTGGTCCTGTTTACCATGATGGTCCCGTTCCAGCTCACTTTGATACCCACCTATGTGCTCATGGTCAAGTTTCGGTGGGTGGACACGTACCTGGCCTTGATCGTACCCGGTATGGTCAGCGCTTTCGGCATCTTCCTGTTCCGGCAGTTCTTCCGGAGCATCCCCCAAGACCTGATAGATGCGGCCAGGATCGACGGCTGCGGCGAGCTGACGATCCTGTTCAGGATCGTCTGGCCTTTGGCGCGGCCCGCTATGGTCACTGTGGGTATCCTTACCTTCATGGCCAGCTGGAACGAGGTCCTCTGGCCGCTGATCGTGATCCGGGAGCCAAAGCTGATGACTATGCCCCAGGTGGTGGCCCTCTTTGCGGTCAGCGGACGGTCGGAGGCACTGCTGGGGCCCAAACTTGCGGCGGCTACCTTGCTTGCCGTACCCATTCTTCTGGCCTATGTCTTCTTCCAGCGGTACTTCATCGAGAGTATGGCCCGAGCCGGGCTTAAGGGATAGCCTCTTAAATATAACCCCTGAGGTCTCCAGTTGGTTTGTATTAGACCGAAAGAGAGGCCCCTTTGAAGTAAACGACCGTTTCTCGGTCTGAGGTACACGGAGAGCGATGGATAAGGGAGACCGCATAGGGTTGGCCATCTTGGCTGGAGCGATCGGGCTTTCCGCCGTGCTCGTGGGGAACCCTTACTACCTGGGCGTCCTCACCTTCGTGGGGATGTACGTGCTCATCGCCACGGGCCTCAGCCTCCTTATGGGGTACGCCGGTCAGATATCCTTAGGCCATGCAGCGTTCTTCGCCGTCGGCGCTTACACCTCTGGTCTGTCGACCACGAGATGGGGGTTCCACCCCATCCCTGCGCTCCTGGTCGCCCTGGTTTTGGCTGCCCTGTTGGCCCTCTCAGTGGGCCTGCCCACCTTGAGGCTCCGGGGACATTACTTAGCTATGGCCACCTTGGGGTTTGGTGAGGTCGTGTACATCTTCCTCAACGCCTCTGTCTCCCTTACGGGAGGACCGTCCGGGTTCGGAGGTATACCCAGGCTTGGGGTGGAGTCCCTGGTGATAGAAGACCCTCGAGCCTGTTATGTGACCGTATGGGCCTTCGCCCTTCTGGCCCTTATGCTCACCCTCAACCTGATCCATTCTCGGGTGGGCCGGGCCCTGCGCACGCTCCACACCGGGGAGGTGGCCGCCAGCTCTGTCGGGGTGCATGTGGCCCGGTACAAGCTACAGGCTTTCGTGTGGAGCGCGCTCCTGGCCTGCCTGGCCGGTAGCTTCTACGCCCACTTCGTCACCTTCATCAGCCCCAGCTCCTTCGGCCTGAAGGCCTCTATATTGTTCGTGGCCATGGTGGTGGTCGGGGGGCTCTCCTCGGTGTGGGGGGCTGTGATGGGTGCCGTGCTGCTGGGGCTTCTGCCCGAGGTGCTCCGGGGCTTCAGGGATTACGACATCTTGGTGTACGGGGGAATATTGCTGGGCATAATGCTTTTCGCACCCCAGGGCCTCTTCGGGGCTTTGAGGGAGCTTTCCTCGCGCCTGAAGCCCCTGGCCTCCCCGGAGGAGTAAGTCCAGCAAGAGCTTGGAGGAGTCCACATCAGTTGTCGGTCTTCGGCCTTTGACGCTCGATAAACCGGCATAAAACGCCGAAGTTCCTTGTTGCCCAGTATTCTCATCGTCCCCAGGCCCTCTTAAGCAGCGATACCACCGGCAGGTCTTCCTCAAGCCTGTGATACACCCTACGATATCCCTCCTCGCTGAAATAGCCGCTGTCGTCCCTCCACAGGAAGACAAGAGTGTCCTCCTTCCTCTCCCACCAGACCGAGTACTCATTGCCTGCATACACCGACCACCTGCCCCATCTCTCCACACTTTCTATGACAAACCTAAGTATAGTCCCGCTCTGATACCACCTGCCCCTCCAGGTGATCCAGTAGGTTTCGTCGAAAGGTTCTCTCCATCCCATATCCTCTGTTCCGTACAACCTGTGTAGGATAAAACTCCCGTATGTACCACCGGGCTTTATGTTGAGGATGTAGGTCCTCTCTACAGCATAGGGTATAAATTCTCCTATCACCCTGTCGCCTACCCTACGAGCTACCATTGCGGTATCCACAAGGGCATCTTTCGATATCCACTTACCCACAAAAGGAGGCATCTCGGGCCCTGCTCCGCACGCCGCAAGGAGAAACACAAGCACCGCCTTTTTCAAAGAAATCACCTCCTCTTATAGATTCCCCGGGAGAGAGAAGCTCCACAACTCGGACCATATCTATCCCTCTATCGCCGGTCTTGGGTCAAAAGAAAAGAGCCGACCCTCAGGCTTACCCCACAGGTCCAAACGGCGCCGGCCCTTCCCCGTAGGTACCCGCTTCGCACCTATAATCCGTCGTGGAAAGGCTGTGTCTTTGATTCGGCAAGATGTCACATCTTCTCGCTTTCGTCAAGAAAAATTCGGCTTTTATAGAATCACTCCCCGGGCTCGCATATGATCCTGTCTCCTTCCGCGATGAAGCGAACAGAAAGGAAGTGTCCTATAACCCAGATGTTGGTCCAGGTGTGCTCGGTCACACGGGAGACCCTGACTTCCATTTCCCCCTTGTGGTGTAAAGCCGAAAAGGCCATAAAGGGGAGTATCTGGTCCCCCATCCATTCGTCCAAGGGTGCCCCGGAGTCGACCTGGGCCTTCAGAAGCTCCGCGGCCTCCCTTCCGACTTGTTCTGACCGTTTGCCCCGCTCCCCCAAGGCGTCCCCTCCCAGTGTTCCTCCGGTGTACCTCGCCCAGGCGTGCAGGCAGGAGCCCGAACTGAGGGCTTCTACATAGGAGACCTTTACCTCGGCGTCCGGGAAGGACTTTAAGAACGCCTCGGCCTGGCGCTCTGCCACTTGGGCCTTGCGGAGGTGTTCGGAGGCTATGCTCTCCGCATATATCCCCTTGGGCTCCCCTCTTTCTACGAAGCACACCTTATCGAGCTCTCCCGGTTTCACTCTGACCTGTACCCTGCCCCCGCCCTTGGGGTAAAAGCCGTGACGGATGAACTTTACTTTCACAGATATTCCGAGGCGGTTCAGGTACCAACAGAACACGTCCCGGAAGTACCCCACGGTGGGACTCCAGGCCACGCAGGTGCCACCGGTGAGATCCAAGAATACCTCTCCACCTGCCTGGGCGGCTATGGGAAGGAGGGTTTGAAGCACGAGTGTTACGGCGCCGGCCGTGCTCACGTCCACCCGGTAGGAGCCCGGACGGACGGACTTGGGGCGGAAGGTTACTCCGGAGGAGCCCACCCGGTCTCCCTCTACTTCCGCACCGCACATCTGGGCTG
This sequence comes from Candidatus Latescibacterota bacterium, assembly GCA_012962735.1. GTDB lineage: Bacteria > Latescibacterota > 4484-107 > B68-G9 > B68-G9 > B68-G9. Next base: position 19,408 of record DTXA01000513.1, on the reverse strand, counting down.
CCGCACGGAGTCCAAAGAGGTGTTGTGGGCGGAGGCCGGGGTTGGGCCTGCCCCGGCGGATGTCGTGGATGCGACAGGGTATCCCGGTAGCGGCCGAGAGGGCCACGGCAGTGCGGAGGATCTGACCCCCGGCTTCCCCGTATGAGCCGTCTACGGATATCACAGAGCCATCACGAGATCTTTGAACTTCTTCCCGCGCTCCTCGTAGTTGCGGAACATATCGTAGCTGGCGCAGGCAGGGGAGAGCACCACCACGTCGCCCGGTCCAGCCAGACGGCTGGCCTCGTCCACCGCCTCCTCCAGGGATGCGCAGAGTCGCACCCGGGGGCGACTTTCCCCTCCGGCTTCCTCCACCAGCCGGGCGAGAAGTGACCCTGTCTGGCCCATGAACACCGCAGCCTTGGCCCTGTGGGCTATCTCCCCGGCCAGTTCGTCCAAGGGGAGCTTCTTGTCGTATCCGCCGGCGATGAGCACCACACCTTCCCCGAACGCCCGAATAGCCGCCAACGTCGCCTCCGGGGTCGTGGCTTTGGAGTCGTTGTAGTACCGCACCCCCCTCACCTCCCGCACGAATTCCAACCTGTGCTCCAGGCCCCTAAAAGCCCGGACCTCTTCCCGGATGGTCTCCGGCGGGACCCCCCAGGCCCAGGCGGCAGCGGAGGCGGCCATGGCGTTGTACAGGTTGTGGAGGCCGGGCAGGGCTAAGTCGTCCCGTTCAAAGAGGACCACCTCCTCCCCATTTCTCCTTCCCCATACCTTTCCATCCCGCAAGAACACCCCCTCTACCGGCCTTTCAGCGGAGAACCCCCATACCTTCCCCGGATGTCCCTTCCCCCAACATCGGACCTCGGGGTCGTCTTGGTTGAGCACGGCAAGGTCCTCCGGCCCCTGGAACCTCAGGATATTGCGCTTGGCCTCGGCGTAGGCCCTCAGCGTGCCGTGTCGGTCCAGATGGTCGGGGGAAAAGTTCAATACTACGGCGATGTGGGGGCTCCTCCGGACCTCGGTCAGGGCCTCCAACTGGAAGCTTGAGAGCTCCAGCACGACAGGCACGTCTTCGGGAACGTTCTCTACCTCCTCCAAAAGAGACCCCCCCAGGTTGCCGCCCACAAGGGTGCGGGGGTCGTGGTGGACTAGGATGTCGCCCAACAGGCTCGTTGCGGTGGACTTGCCGTTGGAGCCGGTGACCCCTATGATCGGGGCACGGCACAGCAGGAAGAGCAGGTTGTCCCGCCAGACGACTGGAACCCCCGCCTCCCTCGCGGCCTTGAGGTGCGGCGAATCCGGGTGCACTGCGGGGCCGGGTACCACTATGTCTGAGTTCCGGAAGTCCTCCTCCCGGTGTCCACCGAGCACAAAGTGCACTGGAAGGTCCGAGAGGGCCTCGACCGTCTCCACGAGCTCACCTCGGGATTTGAGGTCCGTGACCGTCACCTCCGCTCCCTTCCGCACGAAGAACCGGACCGCCCCCACACCTCCCCCGAACAGTCCGAGGCCCACGATTAGGACGCTTTTGCCCTTAAAGTCATACATACCGCGCGCCCTTTCTGTCCGGCTCCAGGGCCATCGGCTCGGCCCGCACGCCGGACCTCTCCCACGCATCTGCCATCGCCCTCGCCACCTTCCACCCATCGTCGAAGCACAGGGCCACCACCGAAGGCCCAGCTCCGCTCAGGGCGACGCCACATGCCCCCGCATCGAGGGCCGCCCGGCACACCTCCCCGAACCCCGGGACGAGTGGCTCCCTGTACGGCTGGTGGAGCCGGTCCTTCGTGGCCTCCCTTAAGAGTTCGCATCTTCCTTCGGCTAAAGCGGCCACTAGAAGAGCTGCCCGGCTTATGTTGTACACTGCGTCCTTCAGGGCCACCAGTCCGGGGAGAAGCTTTCTCGCCCGTTCCGTGTCCAGGGAGAACTCCGGGACCGCCAGGGCTACAAATAGCCCATCCGGAGGGTCCATCCTGACCCAGACCACCCCGCCCTCCGTCCTCACCGCGACCACCAGCCCCCCCAACAGGGCCGGGGCGGCGTTGTCCGGATGGCCCTCCAGTTCAGCGGCCATATCCAGTAGCTCTTCTTTAGAGAATGGTTCCCCCAAAAGCCCGTTCCCGGCCATAAGTCCTGCCACCCGCGCGGCCGCGCTGCTGCCCAGACCGCGGGCCACGGGGACCTCCCCCTCCCAACGCACCGAAACCTCGGGGGCCTTCCTTCCGGCCCTCCGAAATGCCTCGCACAACCCCTGGACCACCAGGTCCCCCTCCGGGGCCGGAGGTCCCCCAGGGGAGACCTCGAAGGTCCGGTAGAGCTTCAGGGCAAGTCCCAGACAGTCGAGCCCCGGACCCAGGTTGGATGTGCTGGCCGGCACCCGTACCTTCAATATTCCCCCTTATCTGGACATATATTCGCTTATCCCGGTCAGGTACCGCCCTCCCGAGGGCAGGGGGCCGAAGTTCAGAAGTATCTCCCGCTCGTCGGGTTCTTCGTGGGCCATCAATATCTCCCCTATGAAGATCGTGTGGTCGCCGGCGTCGGCCGTCCCCGCCACCCGGCACTCGAAGTTCACCACAGCGCCCTCGATCAGGGGAGGGCGGACCAACTTGGCCGGGAGGGGCTCTAAGTCGGTTTCGGCGAACTTGTCCACATCCCTTCCGGAGTGGGTGCCGCAGAACAGGGCTGCCTCCCCCATCCGGGAGTTGGGGTAGGCGAGCACGAACTCCCGGGTTTTGAGGAGGAGTTCGTGGCTATAACGGGTCTTTCCCACGGCTATTGCCGCCATGGAAGGCCTGCCCGAGGCATGCATCGTCCAGCCTAAGGTGATTATGTTGGGCCGGCCGTGGACGTCGTCCATCGTGACTGCCAGGGCCACCCATTCCGGCCGGACCCTCGCCCATCCTTCTCCCGGCGAAGACAACTTCCTCATTTCCTCCTCCCGTGTCTTTGAAGTATATTGTCCTCCTTTTGAGTCTTATGTAATATACCAAAATTCCCGTCCTCGCACAATCCGCTATCGGCTCGAATTATGAGACTTCGGACAAAGAGCTTGCGTTTCCGGGAGGTTTTGGTTTTATTTAAACACGATAGCTCCGGCTGTTTTAAATAGATGCCCCTCAAGGGAGGCGACGATGACGATGCTGTTGCTGGCCGTTCTGGCGCTTTGCTCTCAGGTCCTCGGGGAGACTTCTGTGACGGTGTACAGCGAGGGGTTCGGGTTGGTACGGGAGATAAGGGAGGTGGAGCTGGAGAAGGGGGTAAACCGCCTACCCTTTATAGACGTGGCAGCTCGCATAGACCCGACTTCGGTGCACTTCCGTTCGCTCACAGCCCCGGACAAGGTCGAGCTTTTAGAGCAGAACTTCGAGTACGACCTGGTGAGCCCCGAGAAGCTCTTGGAGAAGTATATAGACCAGGACATAACTGTCCGCACCGAGGAAGGGGAGCTTTCCGGGAAGCTTTTAAGCTCAGGTCAGGAACTCGTATTAGAGATGCCAGATGGGGGGGTCAGGGTGGTCCGTCCCGAGGCCATACAGACCATTGTCTTCCCCTCCCTCCCCCAGGGACTCATCACCCGGCCGACCCTGGTGTGGGAGGTGGAGTGTAGGAAGCCCGGAAGGCACGAGGTTGATGTGAGCTACCTCACCGAGGGGATGGGCTGGCATGCCGAGTACGTGGGAGTGGTGGGAGAGAAGGAGGGGACCATGGAGCTTTCCGGCTGGGTTTCTATAGACAACCGCTCCGGGGCCACCTACCGGGATGCCCTCCTCAAGCTCGTGGCCGGGAGGCCCCGCCGGATTAAGAAGGTTCCCCCAGGCCCGCCAAGGGTGGCGATGGAGATAATGGAGAGACGGCCCGAGAGGCCCTTTGAAGAACGGGCGTTCTTCGAGTACCATCTGTACACCCTAGGTCGCAGGACCACCCTCAAGGACAGACAGACCAAGCAGATCTCCCTCTTCCCAGGGACCAGGGTGCCTGTGGAGAAGGAGTACACCTACGATGCTCTGAAGGACGAACGCCATATCCTTGTGCGCTTAGTCTTCCTCAACGAGAAGTCCTCGGGCCTGGGTTTCCCCCTGCCGGCAGGAAAGGTCCGGGCCTACAAGCGAGATCGGGACGGTAGTTTGATCTTCTTGGGAGAGGACAGGATAGACCACATTCCCAGGGATGAAAAGGTGGAGGTGGCCATAGGGCAGGCGTTTGATATAGTAGGGGAGAGAAAAGTTCTGGAGCATAAGAAAATAGACGACCGCGCCTTCGAGGAACAAGTACAGGTGGTTCTCAGAAACCACAAGGAGAAGAAAGATATAACTGTACAGGTGGTGGAACACCTCTGGGGGGACTGGGAGATACTCAAGAACACACACGACTGGGAGAGGAAGGACGCCAGGACCGTGGTCTTCCCGATCTGGGTGCCGGCCAAGGGCCGAGCCGAGCTGGCATATAGGGTGCGGTACAGGTGGTGAAGATGCGGCTTCGGGATGTGTTGGCCTCAACTCGAAGGAAGAAGTGGATATATCCCTAGGCCTGCCCGGAGTAGGCGCACTGTGCGAGTGTGCTCCCCCGAGGACCTCATCGTCTATAAGGTCATGGTGGGCCGCCCTCAGGACATCCGGGACGCGGAGTTCGGACACAAGGGATAAGGAGGAATGGTGAGGATCGGCATGATTATCTTCGATTTGGACGGTACGCTCGTGGACACAGAGCCCGACATCCGAAGGGCGGTGAACCATGCTCTTGGAGAGATGGGCTTCCCTGCGGCATCTCCTGATCGGGTGCGCAAAGGCATAGGCCCGGGTTCGGAGGCGTTTGCGAAGATAATGCTGCCGGAGGAGGGGAGGGAGAGGTGGGAGGAGTGGCTCTTTCGGTACAGGAGGTATTATACCGAACACTGTGCTGAGCGCTCCCGGCCCTTTGCCGGGGTTCCGGAGATGTTAGAGGTCCTAAAGCTACGCTGCTGGATAGCCGTAGTCACGAATAAGCCCCGGTATATGGCGGAGAAGATCTTAGAGGAGTTGGGCTTGGCCCGCTTCGTAGACTTGGTCGTGGGTCCGGAGGACGTCTCCCGCATCAAGCCGGACCCGGAGATGTTGGCGCTGGCTCTAGAGCGCCTGGGTGTGGAGGCCTTGGAGGTCCTGGTGGTGGGAGATACCGACAACGATATCTTAGCCGGGAAGTCCTTGGGAGCCTTGACCTGTGGGGTCACATGGGGGTACTTCCCGGAGTCCGAGCTGCGAAGGCTGAATCCGGATTTCTTGGTGGACCGTCCTGGCGAGGTCGTTCAGATCGTGGACCTGCTTTCCCGGAAGGAGGTGAGGACCTGTGCCGGATGAACGGACATATCCTGAGGACGAGGAGGTGCTGCGTCAGCTCGAGGACCCTGTAGACGTGGAGGCGTTTAAGAACCTTATGGCCAACGCCCACGTCCGGGGCAAGAGTGCTGTGGAGATGGTCCGTGAGGAGCCCGGGATCACCTCCAGACCCCATATCCGCCAGTTGTGCTTGAGGGATAAAGGTAAGTTTTTCTGGGCCCAGTTAAAGAAGTTCTTCCGCAGCTTCGGCAGAACGTGTCAGAACCATAGAGGATTGTACGGTGGGACTTTTAATTAGCGTGTCCGGAATACGGGGGGTGGTGGGTGAGGGCCTCACCCCTGAGGTGGCCTGTCGATTTGGGGTCGCTTTCGGGGGATGGACCGGCGGGCCGGTGGCAGTGGGGAGGGATACCCGGCCCACGGGGGAGATGTTGGAGATGGCGGCGATCTCCGGCCTGCTCTCCGCAGGAAGCGATGTCGTGCGACTGGGAGTCATACCCACGCCTACCGTCCTGTGCTTCGTGCGCTGGGAGGGACTCTCCGGCGGTGCAGTGATCACTGCAAGCCACAATCCCATATCCTGGAACGGGCTGAAGTTGGTCTCCCCTGAGGGCCGTTTCCTCACGGCCGGGGAGGGGGAGGAAGTCCTGAAGCGATACAGGGAGGGGCCATCGAGGGGCTCATGGGAGGACGTGGGTCAGGTCGCCCAGAGGAGGGATGCAGCGGACCTGCACATAGAGAAGGTTCTGTCCTCGGAACTGGTGGACCCGGAGGCCATAAAGGAACGAGGGTTTAAGGTGGCGCTGGACGCCGTGGACGGGGCAGGAAGCGAAGCCGGGAGGAAGCTCTTAGAGCGCCTGGGATGCGAGGTTGTTCCGGTCCACTGCAGGCCGGACGGACGTTTCCCCAGGGGGCCCGAGCCCGTGCCGGAGAACTTGGGGGAATTGGAAAGAGCTGTGCGAGAGCACGGAGCCGACGTGGGGTTCGGCCTGGACCCGGACGCGGACAGGCTATCTTTAGTCTCGGAGGAGGGAAGGGCGGTGGGGGAGGAGTATACGCTGGCCTTAGCGGTGCGCTTCGTGCTCGGGAAAGAACCCGGGCCTGTGGCCGTGAATCTCTCCACCAGCCGGATGGTGGAGGATGTAGCCGGAGAGTTCGGGGTCCAGGTCTACAGGGCTCCTGTGGGAGAGGTGAACGTGTTGATGGAGATGTTGAGGCTCAGAGCCCCGATAGGCGGGGAGGGGAACGGCGGGGTTATATTGCCCGAGGTGAACTACGGCCGGGATTCCCTTGTGGGCATGACACTGATCCTTCAGTACTTGGCCGAGGCGGATGAGCCCCTGTCCCGGCTTGTGGCCCGGCTCCCACGGTACGTTATGCGCAAGGCGACGTACCGAAGGCCTGGGCTGGACAGGGAAGCGGCTATGGAACGGGTGCGCTCCCACTTCGGGGGGGAGGACCTGGATCTGAGGGACGGGGTCCGGATCGTGCGGGATAGGGCATGGGTCCACATACGGCCTTCCAACACCGAACCTTTGATCAGGGTGGTGGCCGAGGCTGAGGTGACGGCTGATAGGCTTATAGATGAGGTTATGGGCATCTTAGAGGAGGACGATGGATAGGTTCTCCCTGCTCTTCTCCCCTTTTCGCATAAGGGCCCTTTCCCTGCGCAACAGGATCGTCATGGCCCCTATGGGGACGTGGTATGCGGACGAGGAAGGGTTCGTCACGGACAGGCTGGTGGCGTACTATAGGGAAAGGGCCCGTGGGGGTGTCGGGCTGGTGATAGTGGAGCATACCGCTGTGGCCTTGGAGGGCAGGTCCAGTCGGAGGATGCTGTGCGCCTACGACGACCGGTACATCCCGGGCCTTGCCCGCCTGGCCGAGGCCGTGCATGGGGAGGGTGCCAAGATCGCCCTCCAGCTCAACCACGTTGGGAGGACGGCGTCCTTCGATGTCACGGGACTTCCGGCGGTGGGCCCATCGACGGTGGGGAAGTCCCGCGACCGGAGGACCCCCCATGAGCTTTCCGAGGAGGAGATACCACTTCGGGTGGAGTACTTCACCAGGGCCGCTCTCAGGGCGAGGGAGGCAAGGTTCGATGCTGTGGAGCTACACGGAGCACACGGTTACCTTATCAACCAGTTCCTCTCCCCCTGGACCAACAAGAGGACGGACCGGTACGGGGGGAGCACCGAAAACAGGTGCAGGTTCGCAGTAGAGGTGCTCCGGAGGGTGAGGGAGCTAGTGGGGGATGACTTCCCGGTCTGGTTCAGGGTGGACGGGGACGAGGGCTTGGAGGAGCAAGGGATAAGGTCCGACGAGGCCAAGCGCATATGCAGGATATTGGAGGAGGCGGGCTCGGACGCGATACACGTCTCCTTCGGCCACGGAGAGGGCACGCTCTACGCCTCGGCGCCCTATTACCTGCCCCAGGGACACCTGCTTAAATACGCCAAGGCTATAAGGGATATAGTATCCGTCCCGGTCATAGGGGTAGGGAACATTGTGGACCCCGAGGTCGCGGAGAAAGCCCTAAGGGAGGGCTATGCCGACCTGGTGGCGCTCGGGAGGGCCCTTCTGGCGGACCCAGAGTGGCCGAGGAAGGCTCAGGAAGGACGCCGCATCAGACCCTGCATTCTGGGCAACAGGGGATGTTGCGACCACAGGGGGCCTGAGGGCGAGGTGAGGTGTTTAGTGAGGCCCGAGACCGGAAGGGAGTGGGAGGGGCCCCCGAGACCTGCGGAAAGCCCCAAGTGGGTGGTGGTGGTCGGAGGGGGGCCGGCCGGGATGGAGGTGGCCTCGGTGGCTGCCCGCAGGGGACATCTGGTGGTGCTTTTGGAGCGGGAGGGAGTGCTCGGAGGGATGTTGCGGATAGCAGCCAGGCCTCCGGGGAAGGGGTATATGCTCAAGTTTCTGAGATACTTGGAACGGGAAGTTCGGGAGGCCGGGGTGGATGTCCGCTTGAGTACGGAGGCGACGGCGGAGGACGTATTGGCCCTATCTCCGGACGCGGTGGTGGTGGCCACCGGGGCCGAATACCGCCCTCCCGACCTTCCCGGGGCGGAGTATACGGTCTTGGCCGTGGATGTATTGGAGGGAAGGGTGCAGGTGGACGGACGGGTTCTGATCGTGGGGGGGGAGGTGACGGGCCTGGAGACGGCGGATTTTCTCTCCGAGCGGGGATGTCGGGTGGCGGTCGTGGACCGCAAGGAAAGGCTCGGGGAGGACCTTACAGGCCACTGTAGGCACTTCCTCCTCAAGATATTGGAGGAGAAAGATGTGGAGCTTACGACGGAGACCGAGGTTTTGGCCTTCCTCCCGGACGGAGCCCTTGTAAGGTGCGACGGCAGGGAAAGGAGGCTCTCGGGGTACGACGCGGTGGTGGTGGCCTTTGGCTTAAGGCCCGAAGACGGGCTGGCACGGGAGCTGCAGGGGAAAGTGCCCCTATGGGTCGTGGGGGACGCCAAGGCCCCCCGGAGCGCCTTAGAGGCGGTGCACGAGGGGTACGAGCTCGGACTCGGGATATAATTTTATGGAGAAGATCTTCTTAGGTGAGCTATTGGTGGACGGGACCGGAAGGGACCCTCTTCCCAAGCCCGCCGTGATAGTGCGGGACGGGAGGATAAGGGAGATCCGCACCAGGGACGGGCTTCCGGCCAAAGCCGAGCGGGTGGACTTCGGCGGTCTGACCTTGGTCCCCGGCCTGATAGAATCCCACGGGCACCTGGTGTTCTCTGGGGAGCCTGATGCTGTGGAAGTCCTGCAGCGGGAGGACGACTGGGACCTGCTCCTCAGGGCCGTACACAACGCCGAAAGGGCCCTCAAAGCCGGGATAACGGCATTCCGGGACTGCGGGGATCGTGGAGGGGTGACACTTTCCCTCAAAAAGGCGGCGGTACAGGGGCTGGTGTCCAGCCCTAGGCTCTTCGTCTCCGGCCCTCCCCTGACCACGACCGGAGGGCACCTGTGGTTTATGGGAATCTCTGCGGACAGCGGTCCGGAGCTTATAAGGGCCGCACGGGAGCTGGTGCGGAGGGGCGTGGACTGGGTGAAGGTCTGCGTCACCGGAGGGGGGCTCACCCCGGGTTCCAACGTGCGGATGGCCCGGTACAGCGCGGAGGAGCTGTCGGTGCTGGTCCGGGACGTGCATCGGATGGGGCGCAGGGTCTCAGCCCACGTCCACGGCACCGAGGGTATCCGAAACGCAGTTCTGGCCGGAGTGGACAGCTTGGAACACTGCTCTTGGATGGCCGAGGGGGAGGGCTTCGCCTTCGATGAGGAGCTTTTGGAGCACATCCGGGGAGGGGGGACCTTCATCTGCCACACTATAGCCGGCAAGAGGGAGGCATCGGGGAACCCGGGTCCTCCCCTCTGCTTCCAGCTTCGGGCGCTGCGCTCGGGCGTCAAGGTGGCCCTGGGCTCGGACGCTGGGATACCGAATACCCCCATCGACGAGCTGTACAAGACCCTCGTGGTGGCCGTGAGGCTCGGAGGGTTCACCGAGGAGGAAGCACTGGCGGCTGTCACTCGCACAGCGGCCGAGCTGCTCGGGCTTGAGGGGAAGCTGGGCACGGTGGAGCCGGGCAAGTATGCGGACCTCGTAGCGGTAGAGGGGAACCCCTTGGAGGATATCGCTGCCCTGGGCTGGGTGGTGCACGTGGTCCAGGGTGGGCATATCGTGCGATAGCCGGGAGGAAGGAATGGGATACTTGGAGAAGCTTTTCGAGTTAGAAGGAAAGGTCGCGGCCGTAACCGGTGGAGGTGGAGTGCTCTGCGGGACGATGTCACGGGCGTTGGGGAAGCTCGGGGTGAGAGTGGCGGTCTTGGACATATCGGAGGAGGCGGCCGGGAAGGTGGTGGACGAAGTGAACTCCGGGGGCGGGGAGGCATTGGCGGTACAGTGCGATGTTATGGATAAGGACAGTTTGAAGGCCGCCAGGGACAGGGTGTTGGAAAGGTTCGAGGGGGTGGACTTCCTGATAAACGGCGCAGGTGGTAACAGACCTCAGGCGACCACCTCTCCGGAGCTTCCCTTCTTCGATCTCCCGGAGGATGCCCTCCAGTGGGTCTTTGGGCTGAACTTCACGGGAACTTTCTTAGCAAGCCAGGTCTTCGGGGAGCATATGGCCGAACGGGGCGAAGGTGTCATACTCAACATCTCCTCCATGAACGCCTTCAGGCCGCTGACCCGCATACCAGCGTATTCGGCGGCCAAGGCAGCTGTGAGCAACTTCACGCAGTGGTTGGCGGTGCATATGGCCCAGGAATACTCCCCTAACATCCGCGTAGTGGCCATAGCGCCGGGGTTCTTCTTGACCGAGCAGAACAGATACCTCCTTTTGGACGATAAGGGGGACCTGACCCCGCGGGGTAGGACCATAATAGACCACACGCCCCAGGGGAGGTTCGGGGACCCGGAGGACCTCATAGGTGTCGTGGCTTGGCTTCTTTCCCCTTCGGCTTCCTTCGTCACCGGGATCGTCGTGCCCATAGACGGGGGGTTCTCGGCCTTCAGCGGGGTGTGAGGAGGGAGTATGACTGGAAAGGGGTACGTAGACCGGCTCCTTGGAGAAGGCGAGGTGCGTTCCATAGTTGAGGATGCCTTCTCTAAGTGGGACTTAGAAGGCAAAAGGGTGCTCTTCATCGTTCCCGACGGGACACGCACGGCACCTATCCCTATGATGTTCCGACTTTTCCACGAGCTGCTTTCGGGGAAGGTGAGGGCTTTGGACTACCTCATAGCCTTAGGCACCCATCCTCCCATGTCGCAGGAGGCCATAAACAGACTGGCCGGCGTCTCACCCGAGGATTGGGAAGGAAGGTACAGGGATGTGAGGGTCTTCAACCACCGCTGGGACCTTCCGGATATCTTCGCCTCCTTAGGGACTATACCGGCCTCGGAGATAGCGGAGATCACCGAGGGGCTCATAGAGATGCCGGTCGAGGTCAGGCTGAACCAGATGGTCTTGGATTACGACAGCATCGTCATATGCGGCCCGGTGTTCCCGCACGAGGTCGTGGGGTTTTCTGGGGGGAACAAGTACTTCTTCCCGGGCATAGGGGGTTGGGAGGTCATAAACTTCTCCCACTGGCTTGGCGCGGTCATCACCATACTCAAGATAATAGGCGTCAAACATACCCCAGTAAGGAGGGTCATAGACAGAGCCGCCGGCCTCTTGGACAAGCCCAAGTACTGTTTGGCGATGGTGGTGAAGGACGAGGGTCTGGCGGGGCTTTATACGGGAACGCCCGAGGAGGCGTACGAGCTGGCCGTGGACCTTTCGGCAAAGGTGCACGTGGTATGGGTGGAAAGGCCATTCCGCAAGGTGATATCGGTGATGCCCGAGATGTACGACGACATATGGACGGCCGCAAAGGGGATGTACAAGGTGGAGCCGGCGGTGGCGGACGGCGGTGAGGTGATCATATATGCCCCGCACATCACGGAGATCTCCTACACACACGGCAATGTGTTGGACGAGATAGGGTATCACGTACGGGACTACTTCCTCAAGCAGTGGGATAAGTTCAAACACTATCCCTGGGGTGTGCTGGCGCATTCGACGCACCTTAAGGGCTTCGGATGGTACGACGAGCGCACGGGCGTGGAAAAGCCTAGGGTCGAGGTCTATTTGGCCACTGGGATACCCAAGGAGCGCGTCGAGAGGGTGAACCTGAAGTACATAGATCCTTCTTCGTTCCGGCCGGAGGACTACATGGGCAGGGAGGACGATGGGATCTTGGTGCTTCCCAAGGCCGGAGAGGTGCTCTACCGGCTTAAGAAGGAGGGAGGATGAGCCCTGAGGTGGAAAGGAGAGAAGCCGAGGCCCCGTTCGTTTTGGCCTTGGACATAGGGAGCTCCTCCCTCAGGGCTGTGTTCTTCGATTCCCTGGGCCGGAGCATAAAGGGACTATCGGCTCGCAGGGAGTATAGGCTGGAGGCCACGCCGGACGGGGGGGCGGTTTTGGACCCCGAGGGGCTGTTCGGGCTTTTAGCGGATGCCTTGGACGAGGTATTGGACTCTGCTGGGGAGTTATCCGGAAAGGTCCGGGCCGTGGGCATGGATACTATGGTCTCCAACGTCTTAGGCGTGGACCCGGACGGCAGACCCATAACCCCTATATATACCTATGCGGACGTCCGAAACGAAAGGGAGGTGGAGAAGCTGAGGGAGCTTTTGGACGAGGGGGAATGTTACGAGCGCACGGGCGTGCCCTTCCACACCAGCTACCTTCCCGCCCGCTTCCTGTGGGCCAGAAGGGCCTTGGAGGGGGAATTTCGCAGGGTGAAGCTCTGGCTTTCGTTCGGGGCCTTCGTGCTCCTGAGGCTGTTCGGCAGGACAGGGGAGAGCCTTTCGGTCGCCTCCTGGGCAGGATTCCTGAACAGGCACGACCTTTCATGGGACGAAAAGCTGCTCTCGGCTCTTCCGGTGGGGCGGGAGGAACTGCCCGAGCTTGTGGATGTCGATACTCCCTTCCTGGGCCTCTTGGGAGAGTGGGCGCGAAGGTGGCCGGCCCTGCGGGAGGTGCCATGGTTTCCGGCCATAGGAGATGGGGCGGCAGCTAACATAGGCAGCGGGTGTACGGAACCCGAAAGGGTCGCCCTGACATTAGGCACCACTGGAGCCCTGCGGGCGGTGCACACGGAGGACGTTTTGCTTCCCCGGGGGCTTTGGGACTACAGGGTGGACCGCAGGAGGGGGCTTCTGGGGGGGGCTTTGACCGAGGGAGGGGGGCTGTGTCTCTGGCTCAGGGATCTGCTCAGGGTGCCCGAGGACCCCGAGGAGGCCCTCTCTCGGATGCCTCCGGACGGGCACGGACTTACTGTGCTTCCCTTCATCTCCGGCGAGAGGAGCCCGGGCTGGAGGGGGGATGCTAAAATGGCGATAGAGGGACTTTCCCTTCACCACGGGCCTTTGGACGTGCTAAGGGCCGGTATGGAGGCGGTCGCCTACAGGTTCGGCTTGATATACGAGCTCCTCCGGAAAGCCCTGCCTAAGGCCGGGGAGATCGTGGCAAGCGGGGGGGCTCTTATGGCATCTCCGACCTGGGCTCAGATGTTGGCGGATGTGTTGGGGAGGCCGGTTGTGCTTTCGGGCGTACCGGAGGCGACCGCCAGGGGCACGGCGCTTTTGGCCTTGGAGTCCATCGGCGCGCTCCAGGACATATCAGAGATTCCGGACTTCACGGGAGATGCCTACGAGCCGGACCCCGGAAGGCACGAGGTTTATCTAAGGGCCATGGAGCGCCAGAGGAGGCTATATGAAACGTTGTTGGGGACGACGTAAGGAGAACGCTATGCGCTATCTTACGGGATTTCTGGTCATGCTTTGGGCCATTCCGCTTTGGGCGCAGGAAGGTCCCAGGGAGCTTAAGGAGAAGGCGGAGGCCGCCTTCAGGGAGTTAGAAGAGGAGTGCTTGACCTTATACGTGATCAACGCACTGGACAGGAAGCCGGTCCCGTGGGCCGTTGTGAAAATAGCGGGTGGGGAGTATAAGACGGACGAGGAGGGAAAGATATGTTTCCCCATCCCGGAGGACGGGACATATGAGGCCCAGGTCTCGGCCGAGGGGTACGAACCCACATCCTTCCCCGTAGAAGTTATGGCCGGAACCGCTTTCGTGCTGTATCTGCCGATCTCCCCGAAGCTCGAAATAGACCAGGCCAGGATCGTGTTAGTATGGGGAAAGAAGCCGAAGGACTTAGATGCCCACCTCGTGTGTGTAGGTCGGTACCACATTAGCTACCGGGATATGAGAAAGGGTAAAGAGGCACTGTTGGATATAGACTGCCGGGATGGCCGGGGACCGGAGACCATCACCCTGACCTGTATAGACCCGGAGGAGCACTATATTTACTACGTCCACGACTACACAAATCGGAACAAACCCCGCTCCAAGGGCCTTTCTAAGAACTCCCACGCAACCGTGATTCTCTATGCAGGGGATAGGCAGTGGACGTTCACCGTGCCGAGGGGCGTAAGGGGCACGGTCTGGAAGGTGTTTGAGATAGTAAACGGCAAGGTGGTGCCGTGCGAGGAAGGATGCGTGGGGGCCAAGATCTCGGAGTAAGAGGGAAAGATGACGGAGAGGGAGAGGTTCTTAGCGGCCTTTGAAGGGAAGGCCACGGATCGGCCTCCGGCCTACGAGCAGGCCTTCGCCTCGGACGTCGCCTCGGAAATCTTGGGGCGGGAGGCACATACGGGTTCGGTTATGCTGCACTACCAGGAGGCGGTCGCGGCAGTAAAGGGGCCGGAGGCGTACAGGGATTTCAGGAAGAGGATGGAACGGGACGTGGTGGACTTAGCTCGAGCTCTTAGACTTGGGGCTGTGGCGGGACCGTGGACTATAGGGCCTCCCACGAAACAGGTGGGGGAATACGAATTCCTGTACGGGGACCCAGAGGGGGATTGGGCGGTGTACAGGTACGATCCGGACTCCGGCACCTATGGACCGGTTCAGTACAACCGGAAGCCGGCATGGAGGGGGAGGGAAGCCCTCAAAGCCCGGGTGGATGAGGCCTGGCGCGGGGCGGAGATGTGGGCGGAGGAGGAAAGGGAAGAATTCACAAGACACATCTTGCACTGGCGTGAGCTGGTCGGGGAGGAGCTCGAAGTACTGGGACGGGGGGCCGGGCTCTCGGTCCCTCTCAACGAGGAATGGCTCACGGCCTGCGCCTTAGCTCCGGACCTTGTAGGGGAGTACTTGGACGCGCAGGTGGAAAGAGCACGGCAGCAGTTGGAGGCCCAAGCTGAGCTGGGCGTACGGATCGTCTGGGGAGGGGGAGACTTGGCCGACAACCGTGGACCGATTTACGGGCAGAGGGTCTTCAGGGAGATCGTCCTGCCCAGGCTCAAGCGGATCGTGGGATATGCGCACAAGCTCGGGTTGAAATACGTCTTCCGGAGCGATGGGGACCTCTGGTCCATAGCGGAGGAGCTCTTCGGGAAGTCGGGGGTGGATGGATACGGGGAGATAGACCACGACGCCGGTATGAGGATACCCGAGGTGCAGGAGAGGTTCCCGAAGCTCACTTGTTGGGGGAACGTAAGCTCCAGGCTTCTGAGGAGAGGAAGGCCTGAGCAGGTGAAAGATGCCGTAAGAGAGCTTATAGAGAAGGCCCTTCCTATGGGAAGGTGGATATTGGGGTCCAGCAACACGATTTTGCCTAAGACCCCGGTGGAGAACGTGCTGGCCATGTACGAAGCTGCCGGACTGATATAACCCCGAGATGATTTTGATAGACGGACATAACCTCATAGGGCGGCTTCCGGGGCTATCCTTAGAGGACCCGGACGACGAGGAGAAGCTGCTCAGGCTTCTGTCCCAACATAGGGGCAGGATGAAGGGCCGGATTTTCGTGGCCTTCGACCCGGGCATGGGTGTAGGTCCATCCCTCAGGTCCCTCGGAGGGATCCAAGTAGCATATGCCCGAAACGGAAGCACGGCCGACTCCCTAATATTGGAGCGGATCAGCAGGATGCGCAACCCTCAAGAGGCCCTCGTGGTCTCCTCGAAGCCCGAAGGGCCGGTGGATGTAGGAGTGGCTGGAGATATTCGGGAAGGACTCTGGGTACAGGAAGGCTAAGAAGGGGGTGAGGTAGACCAGGCCCGCCATCCTTGCGGTGTTGCCCGAGCGCAGGAATTTGAACCAGAGGACGAAGGCAAGGTTATTTGAAACCAGTCCAGAGTAGGCCAATCCTACTCCGTTGTACACCGCCATAGAGGAGAACTCCTCGTACCCATAGCGCTTCCCCAGAACACCGCTTCCGGTTATCCCGGTCAAGGCCATGCGGCCTATATCACTCCAAGTTACCGGAACCCACCCTTCAAAAGGGTGGCCAAGGCGTCGGCTGTACCGGCTAAGGCGGTCTGATAGGCCAAGAGGGGGAAAGGGGGACATCGCGGCAGAGGTGGCTCACCAGAAGCGGCGTGGCAGCCCAGGTGGCCACCACGAATTCGAGGTAGATATATGCCCTCAAAGGAGCTCCTCCAGGGGGGCGTATGGAAGGCCGAATGTCTCGGCTACTGCCCGGTAGGTGACTTCCCCTCGGAACATGTTTACCCCCTTAGCTAAGGCCAGATCCTCCCTTACGGCCTTCGGGAAGCCAAGTTCCGCGAGCTTGAGGGCGTAGGGGAGGGTGGCGTTTGAGAGGGCATATGTGGATGTCCGGGGGACGGCTCCAGGGATGTTGGGGACGCCGTAGTGGAGCACGCCGTGAAGCTTATACACCGGGTCACTATGGGTGGTCGGGCGGATGGTCTCCACGCATCCACCCTGGTCCACGGCTACGTCCACTATCACGCTTCCGGGTTCCATTTCCTTTACCATCTCCTCGGTAACTAGGACGGGAGCCCGGGCCCCCTTGACCAGTACAGCTCCTATGACCACGTCCGCATACCTCATCGAAGAGGCGATGTTGAGGGGGTTGGAGCTTAAGGTCGTGAGGTTGCCGTGGAGGACCTCGGAGAGGTACCGGAGGCGGTCTATGTCCCTGTCTATGAGGGCTACGTGTGCTCCCATGCCAAGAGCGACGTGGGCGGCGTTCTTTCCGACGGTACCTGCCCCCAATATCACCACATCCGCTGGCCTCACGCCCGGGACACCCCCTAAGAGCTTCCCCCGTCCTCCGTAGGTCTCCTCCAAGTAATGGGCGGCTATCTGGATAGACATCCTTCCAGCCACCTCGCTCATGGGGATCAAAAGGGGAAGGCGGCCGTCGGGAAGTTCGACGGTTTCATAGGCGATGGCCGTTACCTTCCGGGAGAGCAGCTCTCGGGTGAGCCGTTCGTCTGCTGCTAAGTGGAGGAAGGTGAAGAGCACCAAGCCCTCCCGGAGGTATGGATACTCTGAGGGCAGAGGCTCCTTGACCTTCATCACTAAGTCGGCCGCCCAGGCCTCCTCCAGTTTAGCCACGACCTCGGCCCCGGCCTCACTGTACTGTATATCCGAGAACCCGCTTCCCTCCCCGGCGCCGCTTTCCACCACAACCTTATGGCCGGCCTGAACCAGATGAGCTACTCCGCCGGGAGGAAGGGCAACTCGGAATTCTTTGTCTTTGATCTCCTTGGGGATTCCGATGACCATATGTTCCCCTATATCCCGACCACACGGAAGAAGTTCTCCAAGAACTTCCTGCCGTCAGGGTAGTGACCCCCGTAACGCAGTTCTGTGCTTTCTGGATGAAACTGACACCCGTAGATGGGCCTGGTCCTGTGTCTGAAGGCTTGAACCCGACAGTCGGGGGTGGAGGCTAAGAGTTTCAGTTCCTTCGGGAGTTCCTTGACCTCGCAGTAGTGGCTCTCGGCCACGTACAGCCCTTTCTCAAGACCCCGGAATATGGGGTCATCCCGCACGACCTCCACCCAGAACATCCCCTTCTCCTTGAAGAACCCAGGGTGATACGAAGGCTCGAGATCCGGTTCCCCGGGACGGAGCTTACGCATAGGCGGAATCTGGAGCGTCTCGGAGAGGGGCTTCGGGCCCAGAAGGGCGGCGAGAAGCTGATGTCCGCCGCAGATGCCTAAAAGGGATATTTCGGTCCCCTGGACGAACCTCCGGAATTCCTCCCAGCGCTCAGGTGGGGCGATGTCTAGGAAGTCGGTGCCGGTGCCGCTCAGGACGGCGGCCCGCACGCCCAGCTCCTCTAAGAAGCCGGGCCGGACCCACCTCCAGTCCAACAGAAGACATGGGAGGCCGCTTGTCTTTTCCAACAGGTGCTTCACCTGGAAGTAGTAGATGCCGTTGGCCTCCATCTTCTCCTGGGTCTCGATGCACACGAACGCCACGAACTTTCCCATCTTGCCTCCTTCTTTGCTCTACTTCAGGGCCTCGTCCAGCATCGTCAGGTAGTTCTCGGGGGTAACATAGCTGGGGATGGAGTTGCCCGAACCTACAGCGAACCTGCCCTTAGAGGCACATCGCTCTATGAGATCCCGGACGTATCGTCTCACCTCCTGTGGAGTCCTCCGGCCCAGCACGTCCACGTCCACCCCGCCGAGAGTTCCGACCCGGTCGCCGTACCTCTGCTGGAACTCATAAGCTGGAAGGATTACATCCTCGAAGGAGTGTTTGGCGTCTATGCCCACCTCCTCTATGAGGTCCTCCATAAGGACGTATATGTTCCCGCAGGAGTGGAGGAAGTAGGGAAGGCCCCTTTCGTGGGCCATATCGGCGAACTTCCTGTGCCAGGGCAGGAAGAAGCGCCTGAGGTGCTCGGGGCTTAAAAGAGGGCCAGAGCGGAATCCCATATCGTCCCCCTGGAAGATTGCCGCCAAGCGGTCTATCTGGAGGAGCTTATCGTAGAAGCGCACCATACGGGACCCAACAGCCTCGCACACGGCCTCCACGAGGCCTGGGGCGTCGTATAGGGCCATACAGAGGTTTTCGTACCCCATAAGGTCGGACACGTGCTCGTATATCCCCCCCGCATGGCAGGCCACCAGCCCCATTCCGTCGGGAAGGTGCCCGGAGATGTACTCGAAGTGTCTAAAGAGGAAATCCTCCACCTCTGGCCAGGGATACCGCTCGTAATCCTCCCAGGTGGCGATCAGGCCTCTTTGGGTCTCGGCCCACGAGCGACTCCGGTCCAGCTTCGTTGGGTCCTCTCCCAATCGGGAGCGGGAGGGGAAGAGGAGGGATATCTCAAAGCGCACGAAATCATATCCCATACGGAACCAAAACTCTATGAAATTGTCCCAGTATCCGGCCTCCGGGTCTCCCTCCCGGAAGGGGACCCACTCCCGGCCCATATCTTCCAATATGGGCCTCATCACGGCATCGTCCACGATGTACTCCACCAAAGGAGGCCTTTCGGGGAGTTTTCGCCCTAACACGGCGTCCAGGAAGTTTCTTACGTCCGGTCTGGGATGACACAGAGGAGCTCTATAGGTCATATCGCCCTCTCGTTCTTTTCGATTTAGGGTTTCCCTCAAAATATAGGCCATCTTCCAATCTGTTGCAAGGGTATATATGAGCGAAGTGTATACTGCACCCCAAAAGTTGGACATTTGTGAAAGCAACAAATAGAGGATATATCTTGAGAGTCCAACAGGGGGGTGCGATATGTCAACGAGGAAATACTCTCCAGAATTTAAGGCTAAGGT